>NZ_DKJF01000129.1:0-68754 GCF_002454615.1 Pseudomonas sp. UBA6699 | reverse complement strand
ACAAACAAGGCGGCCGCGCGCGCCTGTCACAGGCGTTACTGGCCCGAAACAAACGTAGGAGCGAGCGCAGCTCGCGATTGCGCCGCGCGGGCGGCGCTCGATCTCACAGGCGCTGAAGATGCTCCGGCTACCCTTGCCAGAAACCATAGAATCTCCCACAGGGTGGCGCACCAGGGTTGTCAGGTGCTCGCCACTGCATCTTCAGCGCGTGTGACATCTTGTGGCAAACACCTGTCAGCCCTGGCGCGCTCCCTGTGGGAGCTGGCCAGCGATAGGGCCGCGCAGCGGCCCCGCTTGAGGCCGAGCGCCAGGCGTGGGTTAGAAGCTGTCGCCAGGCACGCGAACCCAGCCCTCCATCAGCACCCGAGCACTGCGGCTCATGATTGCCTTGGTCACTGTCCACTCGCCGTTTACCTGGCGGGCTTCGGCGCCGACCCGCAGCGTGCCCGAGGGATGGCCGAAACGCACGGCGCTGCGCTCGCCTCCGCCCGCTGCCAGGTTGACCAGCGTACCGGGAATGGCCGTCGCCGTACCGATCGCCACCGCCGCGGTGCCCATCATGGCATGGTGCAGTTTGCCCATCGACAAGGCCCGTACCAACAGGTCGATCTCGCTTGCCATTACCGCCTTGCCACTGGACGCCGTGTAGGTGCTGGGTGGTGCGACGAAGGCCACTTTCGGTGTGTGCTGACGCCCGGCAGCCTGGTCGACATGGTCGATCAGGCCCATACGCACGGCGCCATGGGCACGGATGGCCTCGAAGCGCAGCAGCGCTTGCGGGTCACCGTTGATGGCGTCCTGCAACTCCGTGCCGGTGTAGCCGATATCGGCAGCATTGATGAAAATGGTCGGGATGCCGGCATTGATCAAGGTGGCCTTGAAGGTGCCGACACCCGGCACCTCAAGGTCGTCGACCAAGTTGCCGGTCGGGAACATGGCACCGCCGGCACCGTCCTCGTCCGCAGCCGGGTCAAGGAACTCCAACTGCACTTCCGCTGCCGGGAACGTTACCCCATCCAGCTCGAAGTCTCCGGTTTCCTGCACCATGCCTTCAGTGACCGGCACATGGGCAATGATGGTCTTGCCGATGTTCGCCTGCCAGATACGCACGGTGGCCACGCCGTTGCGTGGAATGCGCGCGGTGTCGACCAGGCCGCTACTGATGGCGAACGACCCGACCGCAGCAGACAGGTTGCCGCAGTTGCCGCTCCAGTCGACAAAGGCCTTGTCGATGCTGACCTGGCCGAACAGGTAATCGACATCATGGCCCGGCTTGATGCTGGGCGACAGGATGACGGTCTTGCTGGTGCTGGAGGTCGCGCCGCCCATGCCGTCGATCTGCTTGCCGTAAGGGTCGGGGCTGCCGATGACCCGCAGCAATAGCGCGTCGCGGGCAGGGCCTGGGACCTGCGCCGGCTCGGGCAGGTCTTGCAGGCGGAAGAACACGCCTTTGCTGGTGCCACCACGGATGTAGGTGGCGGGTATTCTTGTTTGCGGTACGTGAGCCATTGCTTTGCTGTCCTGTCTGATGGGCATGAGACCCTCGGGATTGCTTTGCAGCCCATCGCCGGCAAGCCAGCTCCCACAGGGACCGTGCTGCCATCGAGATTGCGCGACTCCTGTGGGAGCTGGCTCGCCGGCGATGGGCCGCAACGCGGCCCCTGCTCTGGGGGTTAGGCGGTAGCTTCGAGGAAGTCCTGGGCGAAGCGCTGCAGCACCCCGCCCGCTTCGTAGATCGACACTTCCTCGGCCGTGTCCAGGCGGCAGGTCACCGGCACATCGATGCGCTCGCCGCTGGCCCGGGTAATCACCAGGGTCAGCGTAGCGCGCGGCGTACGCGCACCCAGCACGTCATAGGTTTCGCTACCGTCCAGCCCCAAGGTCTTGCGGTCGGTGCCGGGTTTGAACTCCAGCGGCAGCACGCCCATGCCTACCAGGTTGGTGCGGTGAATGCGCTCGAAACCTTCTGCGACAATGGCCTCGACACCGGCCAGGCGCACACCCTTGGCCGCCCAGTCACGCGATGAGCCCTGGCCGTAGTCGGCACCGGCCACGATAATCAGCGGCTGCTTGCGCTGCATGTAAGTCTCGATCGCCTCCCACATGCGGGTCACCCGGCCTTCCGGTTCGATCCGCGCCAGCGAGCCTTGCCTCACGCTGCCGTCTGCGTTGCGCACCATCTCGTTGAACAGCTTGGGGTTGGCAAAGGTCGCGCGCTGGGCGGTCAGGTGGTCACCGCGGTGGGTCGCGTAAGAGTTGAAGTCTTCTTCTGGCAGGCCCATTTTCGCCAGGTACTCGCCCGCAGCACTGTCGAGCATGATCGCGTTGGATGGCGACAGGTGGTCGGTGGTGATGTTGTCCGGCAGCACCGCCAGTGGGCGCATGCCACGCAGGGTACGCTCACCGGCCAAGGCGCCTTCCCAGTAAGGCGGCCGGCGAATATAGGTGCTCATTGGCCGCCACTCATACAACGGTGCCACTTTCGGCCCGCGGTCTTCCTCGATGGCGAACATCGGGATGTACACCTTGCGGAATTGCTCCGGCTTGACCGCCGCACGCACCACGGCGTCGATCTCTTCGTCACTGGGCCAGATGTCCTTGAGGCGGATTTCCTGGCCATCGACCACGCCCAGCACGTCCTTTTCGATGTCGAAGCGAATGGTGCCCGCAATCGCATAGGCGACCACCAAGGGTGGCGAGGCCAGGAAGGCTTGCTTGGCATACGGGTGGATACGCCCGTCGAAGTTGCGGTTGCCCGACAGCACGGCGGTGGCGTACAGGTCACGGTCGATGATTTCCTGCTGGATCACCGGGTCCAGGGCACCAGACATGCCGTTGCAGGTCGTACAGGCGAAGGCGACGATGCCAAAGCCCAGTTGCTCCAGTTCTTTCTCCAGGCCAGCCTCTTCCAGGTACAGCTGCACCGCCTTGGAGCCCGGGGCCAGCGATGACTTGACCCACGGCTTGCGGGTGAGGCCCAGCCTGTTGGCGTTGCGCGCAATCAGGCCTGCGGCGATCACGTTGCGCGGGTTGCTGGTGTTGGTACAGCTGGTGATGGCGGCAATGATCACCGCACCATCAGGCATCTGCCCTGGCACTTGCTGCCAGCTGCCGGCAATGCCTTTGGCCGCCAGCTCGCTGGTGGCCACGCGGGCATGCGGGTTGGACGGGCCGGCCATGTTGCGTACCACGCTCGACAAGTCGAAGCTCAGGGTACGCTCGTATACCGCGCCGGCCAGGCTGTCGGCCCAGAGGCCGGCGACCTTGGCATAGGTTTCCACCCGTTTGACCTGCTGTTCTTCACGGCCGGTCAGGCGCAGGTAATCGATGGTCTGCTGGTCGATGGCGAACATGGCCGCCGTAGCGCCGTACTCCGGGGCCATGTTGGAGATGGTCGCGCGGTCCCCCAGGGTCAGGGCGCGCGCACCTTCACCGTGGAACTCCAGGTAGGCGCCGACCACCTTCTGCTTGCGCAGGAACTCGGTCAGGGCCAGCACCAGGTCGGTGGCGGTGAGGTTCGGCGCCAGCTTGCCGGTCAACTCGACGCCGACGATTTCCGGCAGGCGCATCCACGATGCTCGGCCAAGCATCACGTTTTCCGCTTCCAGGCCACCCACGCCAATGGCGATCACGCCCAAGGCATCGACGTGCGGGGTGTGGCTGTCAGTGCCCACGCAGGTATCCGGGTAGGCGATGCCATGGTCGCAGTGCACCACCGGCGACATCTTCTCCAGGTTGATCTGGTGCATGATGCCGTTACCCGGCTGGATCACGTCGACATTCTTGAACGCTTTCTTGGTCCAGTTGATGAAGTGGAAGCGGTCCTCGTTACGTCGGTCTTCGATGGCGCGGTTCTTGTCGAACGCTTGCGGGTCATAGCCGCCGCACTCGACAGCCAGCGAGTGGTCGACGATCAGTTGTACCGGCACCACCGGGTTGACCTGGGCCGGGTCGCCGCCCTTGTCGGCGATGGCGTCACGCAGGCCGGCGAGGTCGACCAGCGCGGTCTGGCCGAGGATGTCATGGCACACCACGCGCGCCGGGAACCACGGGAAATCGAGGTCGCGCTTGCGCTCGATCAGTTGGCTCAGCGAGGCGTCGAGGGTGGCCGGGTCGCAGCGACGCACCAGGTTTTCGGCGAGAACGCGCGAGGTGTACGGCAGGCCGTCGTAGGCGCCGGGCTTGATCGCCTCGACGGCCGCGCGCGCATCGAAGTAGTCCAGGTCGGTGCCTGGCAGGGGCTTGCGGTATGCAGTATTCATATCGTTATCAGGCTCGGTCACGGTACTCGGTATACAGATCTCGCCAATGGGGGCGCTGCGCAGTCCCTGTGGGAGCGGCCTTGTGCCGCGATTGGGCTGCGCAGCAGCCCTGGCGATCCATGCCTCAGCGCTGCTCGATCGGCACGAACTGGCGCTGCTCGACGCCGACATACTCGGCGCTCGGGCGGATGATGCGGTTGTTGGCGCGCTGCTCGAACACGTGCGCCGCCCAGCCAGTCAGGCGCGAACAGACGAAGATCGGGGTGAACAGCTTGGTCGGAATACCCATGAAGTGGTAAGCCGAGGCATGGTAGAAGTCGGCATTGGGGAACAGGCGTTTCTGCTCCCACATGGTCTTGTCGATGGCTTCGGAAACCGGGTACAGCACCTTGTCGCCCACCTCATCGGCCAATTGCTTCGCCCAGCCCTTGATCACCTCGTTGCGCGGGTCGGACTCTTTGTAGATGGCATGCCCGAAGCCCATGATCTTGTCTTTGCGCTCGAGCATGCGCAGCAGCTCGGCAGTGGCTTCCTGCGGGCTCTGGAAGCGCTCTATCAGCTCCATGGCCGCCTCGTTGGCACCCCCGTGCAGCGGGCCGCGCAGCGTGCCGATGGCTGCGGTAACGCAGGAATACAGGTCGGACAGGGTCGAAGCGCACACCCGGGCCGTGAAGGTCGAGGCGTTGAACTCGTGCTCGGCGTAGAGGATCAGCGACACGTTCATGACCTTGACGTGCAGCCCGCTGGGCTTCTTGCCGTGCAGCAGGTACAGGAAGTGGCCGCCCAGGGTGTCTTCGTCGCTGCTGCAGTCGATGCGCACGCCATGGTGGGTGAAGCGGTACCAGTAGCACATCACCGCCGGGAACAGGGCCAACAGCCGGTCAGTCTTGTCGCGCTGGGCTTCGAAGGTGAGCTCGGGCTCGAGGGTACCGAGCACCGAACAACCGGTGCGCATCACGTCCATGGGGTGGGCGTCGCGAGGAATGCGCTCGAGCACTTCCTTGAGTGCCGGTGGCAGGTCACGCATGCCCTTGAGCTTGTGCTTGTAGTCGGCCAGTTCAGCCTGGGAGGGCAGCTCGCCGTACAGCAGCAGGTAGGCGACCTCTTCGAATTCGGCACCAGCGGCCAGGTCACGCACATCGTAACCGCGGTAGGTCAGACCGGCACCGGCCTGGCCCACGGTGGACAGCGCAGTCTGGCCGGCCACCTGACCGCGCAGGCCTGCGCCACTGAGTACTTTTGCTTCGGCCATGGTGTTTCTCCTTTCTTGAACTTGTTATGGAAATCTGGCTGGCTAATCGGGCTCGCCTGTACCCGCCCTTTCGCGGGCAACCCCGCTGCCATGCGGGGCTGGAGTTGTCACAGGCTCAGCCCTTCTTCTGGGCAAACAACGCGTCGAGGCTCTGCTCGAAGGCGTGGTAGCCAATGGCATCGTAAAGCTCCATGCGCGTCTGCATGGTGTCGATCACGTTCTTCTGCGTGCCGTCGCGGCGCAGCGCGGTGTACACATTCTCGGCTGCCTTGTTCATGGCGCGGAACGCTGACAGCGGGTACAGCACCAGCGAAACATCGACCGCAGCCAGCTCTTCGGTGGTGTACAGCGGAGTGGCGCCAAACTCGGTGATGTTGGCCAGGATGGGTGCCTTCACCCGGTCAGCGAAGGTCTTGTACATCTGCAGCTCGGTGATCGCTTCCGGGAAGATCATGTCGGCACCCGCCTCGATGCACGCTGCGGCACGGTCCAGGGCAGCGTTCAAGCCTTCGACGGCCAAGGCGTCGGTACGCGCCATGATCACGAAGCTGTCGTCGCTACGGGCATCGACGGCTGCCTTGATGCGGTCGACCATTTCCTGCTGGCTGACGATTTCCTTGTTCGGCCGGTGGCCGCAACGCTTGGCCCCGACCTGATCCTCGATATGGATCGCCGCCGCACCGAACTTGCTCATCGAGCGCACGGTGCGCGCCACGTTGAAAGCCGAGGCACCGAAGCCGGTATCGACATCCACCAACAGCGGCAGGTCGCACACATCGGTAATACGGCGCACGTCGGTGAGCACATCGTCCAGGCCAGTGATACCCAGGTCCGGCAGGCCCAGGGAGCCTGCCGCAACACCGCCACCGGACAGGTAGATGGCCTTGAAACCGGCGCGCTTGGCCAGCAAGGCATGGTTGGCATTGATGGCGCCAACCACCTGCAGCGGGTGTTCAGCGGCGACGGCATCGCGAAAACGCTGACCGGGTGTGCTGTTCACAGTCATTTCTCACCTCGTGGGTTATTGTTGTGGGCGTCCAGATAGTGACGCTCGATATTGCGCTTGGACGCACCGATGTGACGGCGCATCAGAAGTTCGGCCAGTTCGCCGTCACGTTCGGCGATGGCATCGAGAATGCGGTGGTGTTCGGCAAAGGCCTGGCGTGGCCGGTTGGGCGTGGCCGAGAACTGGATACGGTACATGCGCACCAGCTGGTACAGCTCGCCACACAGCATCTTGACCAACGTCTGGTTACCGCTGCCCTGGATGATGCGGTAATGGAAGTCGTAGTCGCCCTCCTGCTGGTAGTAACCCAGGCCAGCCTGGAACGCGGCATCCCGCTCATGGGTATCGAGCACCCGGCGCAGCTCGTCGATATCGGCCTGGCTCATGCGTTCGGCGGCCAGGCGGCAGGCCATGCCTTCCAGGGACTCACGAATCTCGTACAGCTCGATCAGTTCGGCATGGTTGAGCGATACCACCCGTGCGCCTACATGGGGCACCCGCACCAGCAGGCGCTGGCCTTCCAGGCGGTGGATGGCCTCGCGCAGCGGCCCGCGGCTGATGCCATAGGTGCGTGCCAGCTCTGGCTCGGAGATCTTGCTGCCAGGGGCAATTTCCCCTTTGACGATGGCCGCCTGAATACGCCGGAAGACGTTTTCCGACAAGGTTTCCGATTCGTCTGCCAGCATCGGGCCAGGGGTGGAAAGGTCTTGCATATTGTCGACACCTTGGGAAATCTACTCGTCAGAAGTTAACCACCGATGCCACTCAAGTCAAAGACAAATTCAATATTGTCGACAATCGTCTAAGAGCGAACTTAGGCAAGCCAAGCGCTGTCAGATCGCGCACCGCTGGCGTCAATACGTCGTCGTGATAGAATGCCGCGCCTCCGATGGGGTATGGATAGCCTGTCTGTCATGCAGTCATGCTTGTTGACAGATGAACGAGGAAGCTTGCGCAGTAGTTGCCAGTCACCTTGACCTGAACCTTGCCTAGAACCTTGCACTGCATCGCGCCAGGATTATGAGACTCACACCCGTTTTATTGCTGCTTTGCCTCACCCTGCTGCCGGCCATTGGCCAGGCGGCCGGCAAGACCGTGTACGGTCTCAATGAATACGCACGCCTGGGCGACCTGGACCTGGAAGTGGCGGCCAAACTCGACACCGGCGCCAAAACTGCCTCGCTCAGCGCCCGCGACATCAAGCGCTTCAAGCGCAACGGCGAAAGCTGGGTGCGCTTCTACCTGGCCATCGATGCCGCCCACTCGCACCCGATCGAACGGCCCCTGGCCCGCGTCAGCAAAATCAAGCGCCGAGCGGGCGACTATGATGCTGAATCGGGCAAGGCCTACACCGCCCGCCCGGTCATCGAACTCGAAATCTGCATGGGCCAGGCCTTGCGCACCATCGAAGTCAACCTCACCGACCGCAGCGCCTTCCAGTTCCCGCTGCTGATCGGCTCCGAGGCGCTCAAGCACTTCGACGCGCTGGTCGACCCAAGCCTTAAATACGCGGCCGGCAAACCTGCCTGTGCCACCGACGCTCCCAAAGCAGAGTAATCCCGATGCGCTCTCTTACCCTCCATCTGAAAGTCCTGATCACCGTACTGGTGTTGTTGGGCGTGGCAGTCACGGCTTATCAGATCTTCTTCCTCGGCATCCCGGTGACCGAGGATGAAACCGACGACCTGTGGAACATCGACGCCAAGGTCGAGTTCGTGGCCAGCACCAAGGACCCGGTCAAGGTGCAGATGTTCGTGCCGCCACTGAACCGCGACTACGTCAGCCTCAACGAGAGCTTCATCTCCAACAACTACGGGGTCAGCGTCAACCGTGCCGATGGCAACCGCAAGGTCACCTGGTCGGCCCGTCGCGCCAGCGGCAACCAGACGCTGTACTACCGCCTGGTGCTGACCAAGCGCTACAGCAACGAAAAAACCGCGGTAAAAGGCCCGACCTTCCGTGACAGCCTGGCCATCGACGGCCCCGAAAAAATCGCCGCCGAGGCGCTGATGGCGCCTATCCGCCAGCATTCGGCCGACGTCGAGACGTTCGTCAGCGAAACCATCAAGCGGGTCAACAACCTCAACGATGACAACGTCAAACTGCTGCTGGCCGGCGATACCTCACCGATGAAAAAGGCCCAGGTGATCGACCTGCTGCTGTCGATTGCCCACGTACCGATGGAAAAGGTGCACACCATCCGCCTGGTGGCCGACACCCCGCAAACCCCCGAGCTGTGGCTGCGCAGCTACAACGGCAACGACTGGCTTTACTTCAACCCGGACACGGGCGAACAGGGCCTGCCCAGCGACCGACTGCTGTGGTGGACCGGTGACGACAACCTGATTACCGTCGATGGCGGCAAGAAGGCCAACGTCACGTTCAGCATGAACAACAGTGAAATGAACGCCATTCGCCTGGCCAAGCTGACTGACGAGAACACCGACGCCGACTTCCTCGAATATTCGCTGTACGGCCTGCCCCTGCAAACCCAGCAGACCTTCATGATCATGGTCATGATCCCGATTGGTGTGCTGGTGATCCTGGTGCTGCGCAACCTGATCGGTATCCAGACCCTGGGTACCTTCACCCCGGTGCTGATCGCCCTGGCCTTCCGCGAAACCCAGCTGGGCTTCGGTATCGTGTTGTTCACGGTCATCACGGCATTGGGCCTGTCACTGCGTTCGTACCTGGAGCACCTGAAACTGCAGATGCTGCCGCGCCTGTCCGTGGTGCTGACCTTCGTCGTGGTGCTGATTGCGGCGATCAGCCTGTTCAGCCACAAGCTGGGCCTTGAGCGCGGGCTGTCGGTAGCCCTGTTCCCGATGGTGATCCTGACCATGACCATCGAACGCCTGTCGATCACCTGGGAAGAGCGTGGCGGCGGCCATGCCATGAAAGTGGCCATCGGCACCCTGTTTGCCGCATCACTGGCCCACCTGCTGATGATGGTGCCAGAGCTGGTGTATTTCGTGTTCACCTTCCCGGCCGTGCTGCTGATCCTGGTCGGCTTCATGCTGGCGATGGGCCGTTATCGCGGCTACCGTCTGACCGAGCTGATGCGCTTCAAGGCATTCGTGAAAAAGGCAGACGTGTGATGTTTGGCCTGATCAAGACGTGGAAAGCCCTGGAGGCCCGGGGCATCATGGGCATCAACCGGCGTAACGCAGACTATGTGCTGAAGTACAACAAGCGCAGCCTGTACCCGATTGTCGACGACAAGATCATCACCAAGGAGCGCGCCCTCGCGGCAGGTATCCACGTACCGGAAATGTACGGTGTCATCGAGACCGAGAAGCAGATCGACAAGCTTCACGAGATCATCGGCGGCCGCAACGACTTCGTCATCAAGCCGGCCCAAGGTGCCGGCGGTGACGGCATCCTGGTGATCGCCGACCGCTTCGAGGACCGCTACCGCACCGTTTCCGGCAAGATCATGAGCCACGAGGAAATCGAGCACCAGGTCTCGAGCATCCTCACCGGCCTGTACTCGCTGGGCGGGCACCGTGACCGGGCGCTGATCGAATACCGGGTCACACCCGACCAGATCTTCAAGAGCATCAGCTATGAAGGCGTGCCCGACATCCGCATCATCGTGCTGATGGGCTACCCGGTCATGGCCATGCTGCGCCTGCCCACCCGGCAGTCCGGCGGCAAGGCCAACCTGCACCAGGGCGCCATCGGCGTAGGGGTCGACCTGGCTACCGGCGTGACCCTGCGCGGCACCTGGCTGAACAACATCATCAGCAAGCACCCGGACACCACCAACGCGGTGGACGGCGTGCAACTGCCGAACTGGGACGGCTTCATGAAGCTGGCCGCCGGGTGCTACGAGCTTTGCGGGCTGGGCTATATCGGCGTGGACATGGTCCTGGACCAGGACAAAGGCCCGCTGATTCTGGAGCTCAACGCCCGCCCAGGGCTGAACATCCAGATCGCCAACGACTGCGGGCTGACCCAGCGCACCCATGCCATCGAAGCGCACATCGAAGCACTGGCCAAGGACGGCCTGACGGAGGACGTCGAGCAGCGGGTGAAGGTGTCGCAGGGCTTGTTCGGGCACGTACACCCGGGCTGACATCGCCGAGGCGGCTGCCACAAGGGGCAGGTGCTCCTGTGGCAGCGGCCTTGCGTCGCAGCCAGCCCCAGGCGCCAAACACAGGGTTGAATGTCGCGCCCAGTGCTAGGCGCTGCTCCCGCACAGGTCTACAATCGCCCTCCTCGCTTTTACATCGCCGTCCATACTGATGCCGACCTGTACGCTACACCCCCTGCCCTACCAACCCGACCCAGCCGCCTATTTCGCCCGCCTGCGCCAGGCGCCCGGCGCCATCCTGCTCGACAGCGCCCGCCCTGGTGCCGAGCGCGGGCGCTTCGATCTGCTCAGTGCCTGGCCGCTGCAACAACTGCAAGCCGAACCCGCAGAGGATGGCCGCGCCTTTCTCGCTCGCCTGCGCGAGGGCCTGGCGCGCCTGGGCAGCGCCGATTTGCCCAGCGGCGTAGAACTGCCTTTCGCCGGCGGCCTGATCGGCTACCTGAGCTATGACTTCGGCCGCCGCCTTGAACACCTGCCAAGCAACGCCGTGGATGACCTCGGGGTGCCCGACGCGCAACTGGGCCTGTATGCCTGGGCGCTGGTCAGCGACCACCAGTGCGGCACCAGCCAGCTGGTGTTTCACCCAAGCCTGGCGCAACACGAGCGCGAACGCCTGATCAACCTCTTCGCCGGCAGCGAGCACACGCCCGATGGCGACTTTCAACTGCTCGCCCCCATGGCCGGCGACTTGCAGCCTGCGCAGTACCAGGCCGCCTTCGACCAGGTGCAGCGCTATATCCAAGCCGGTGACTGCTACCAGATCAACCTCACCCAGCGCTTTCGCGCGCCGTGCAAGGGCGACCCGTGGCAGGCCTACAAGGCACTGCGCCAGGCCTGCCCGACGCCCTTTTCGGGCTATCAGCAGTTGGCCGACGGCAGCGCCCTGCTCAGCTTTTCACCCGAGCGCTTCATTCGCGTCAGCCAACGCCAAGTCGAGACCCGCCCGATCAAGGGCACGCGCCCACGCGCCAGCGACCCGGGCGAAGACCGGCGCAATGCCCAGGCGCTGTTGCACAGCCCCAAGGACCGCTCGGAAAACCTGATGATCGTCGACCTGCTGCGCAATGACCTGGGGCGTACCTGCGAGGTGGGCTCGGTGAAGGTGCCGGAGCTGTTCAGCCTGGAGAGCTACCCCAACGTGCACCACCTGGTCAGTAGCATTACCGGCCGCTTGGCCAGCGACAAGGACGCCCTGGACCTGATCGCCGACAGCTTCCCTGGCGGCTCGATTACCGGCGCGCCGAAGATCCGCGCCATGCAGATCATCGACGAGCTGGAGCCCACGCGGCGGGCACTGTACTGCGGCTCCCTGCTGTATGTGGACGTGCGTGGCGAAATGGACAGCTCGATCGCCATTCGCAGCCTGCTGGTCAAGGATGGCCAGGTCAGTTGCTGGGGTGGCGGCGCAGTGGTGGCCGATTCCGAGTGGCAGGCCGAGTACGAAGAGTCGATTGCCAAGGTGCGGGTATTGCTGCAGACACTGCAAGGCCTGTGAGCGCCAGCCCGTCCAGACCTTGTTTTTTTGTTACCATCACCCCCACTACGAGCGCACAGCGCCACAGCCAAGATGGAAACCGCCTGATGAGCCAACCCTTCGACGTCGCCGCCCTGGCCGCGACCTATGCCAACAAATCCCCGCAAGACATCCTCAAGCTTGCCTTCGAGCACTTCGGCGACGACCTGTGGGTTTCCTTCAGCGGCGCCGAGGACGTGGTGCTGGTCGACATGGCCTGGAAGCTTAACAAGCAGGTCAAGGTATTCAGCCTCGACACAGGCCGCCTGCACCCGGAAACGTACCGGTTCATCGACCAGGTGCGCGAGCAGTATGGCCTGCCGATCGAAATCCTCAGCCCGGACCGCGCCCAGCTTGACCCATTCGTCAAGGAAAAGGGCCTGTTCAGTTTCTACAAGGACGGCCATGGCGAGTGCTGCGGCATTCGCAAGATCGAGCCGTTGCGGCGCAAGCTGGCAACCGTCAGCGCCTGGGCCACTGGCCAGCGCCGTGACCAGAGCCCTGGCACTCGCAGCCAGGTGGCAGCGCTGGAAATCGACAGCGCCTTCTCCACGCCCGAGCGCACGCTGTACAAGTTCAATCCGCTGGCGCAGATGAGCAGCGCAGAAGTGTGGGGTTATATCCGCATGCTGGAGCTGCCGTACAACAGCCTGCATGAACGTGGCTTCATCAGCATCGGCTGCGAGCCCTGCACGCGCCCGGTGCTGCCGAACCAGCATGAACGTGAAGGGCGTTGGTGGTGGGAAGAGTCCACCCAGAAGGAGTGCGGGTTGCACGCTGGCAACCTGATCAGCAAGGCTTGAACCCGTAACGCCGCTGTAGAACCGGGGGCGCAAAGCCCCCGGTGTTCGCGTTTCAGTGCACGGGCAGCTCGACCCCTTCGAACAGCGCTTCGAGCTCCTGCTTGTTGTGGCACTGGATTGCCTTGGCCATCACTTCGCGGGTCAGGTGCGGCGCGAACTTCTCGATGAAGTCACACATGAAGCCGCGCAGGAAGGTGCCACGGCGGAAACCGATCTTGGTGATGCTGGCCTCGAACAGCTCGCTGGCATCGAGTGCCACCAGGTCGCTGTCGAGCTTGGCGTCCACTGCCATGCCGGCAACGATGCCCACGCCCAGCCCTAGGCGCACATAGGTCTTGATCACGTCGGCGTCGGCGGCAGTGAACACTACCTTCGGCGTAAGGCCGCGGTGGTTGAAGGCCTCATCCAGCTTGGAGCGCCCGGTGAAACCGAACACATAGGTCACGATCGGGTATTCGGCTACGGCCTCCAACGTCAGCTTGGGCAGCTTGGCCAGTGGGTGACCTTGCGGCACGACCACGCAACGGTTCCACTTGTAGCAAGGCATCATGACCAGGTCGCCGAACAGCTCCAGTGCCTCGGTGGCAATGGCAAAGTCGACCGTGCCGTCTGCGGCCATTTCGGCAATCTGCATCGGCGAGCCCTGGTGCATGTGCAGGGACACTTCCGGGTATTGCTTGATGAAGCTGCTGATCACCGGCGGCAACGCGTAGCGCGCCTGGGTATGGGTGGTGGCGATGGACAGCGTGCCCTTTTTCTCGTTGGAGAACTCTTGGGCGATCTGCTTGATGCTCTCGACCTTGCGCAGGATTTCGCCCGCGGTATTGATGATGCGCTCACCGGCCGGGGTAACGCGGGTCAGGTGTTTGCCACTGCGCGCGAATACTTCAACACCCAACTCGTCTTCCAGCAGGCGGATCTGCTTGCTGATACCCGGCTGGGAGGTATACAGGCTCTGCGCCGTCGCGGAGACATTGAGGTCATGATGCGCCACTTCCCAGATGTAGCGCAGTTGTTGAAGCTTCATAGATTTCCCTCGGTTCAGCGATGAGTCAGCGGCAGCAAGCAGCGACGATATATAACTATATTAGTGGTTCCGGAAATAAATCTAGAACAATTTTGTTACATGCTGAGGATATGCCCTACAGCCGCGCTCACGTTTTCCTACGCCCCAAATGCTGCGCCAACGGCACCATGTAGACCGGGACCGGCGACAGTTGCAGCAGCCGCACCGCCGTGCGGCCGATTGGCACATCCACCCCGGCACCGGCACTGTGGCTACCAAAAATCAGCAGGTCGACACTGAGCCGTTGCGCCTGATCCAGAATGACCTGCGCCGGGTCGCCCTGGCGAACCCGTACGGCCTTGATGACGGCTAGGTCGGCCTCCTCGCCCAGCTCATCGCGAAAGTTCTCCAGCACGCGCTGCTCTATATTGGCCATTACCGTATTCACCCCCTGGCTGTGCAACTGGTCGAGCGTTTGCTCGTCGAGGTAGCTTTGCAGGAGAGATTCAGCGAACTGGCCCATGGGCTCGACCGCATGGATCACGTACAACTCAGCCCCGAATGTCCGCGCCAGCGCCAGCGCATGTTGCATGACAAACGGGGCATAGACACCGAGGTCGGTGGCGTACAGCATGGAGCGGATCATTCGACCTCCTGGACTGCCGCTGCGGCAGATCAAGCTTCAGCTTAGCAGCGCGGCAGAGGCACGCTTCGCCGTCCGGCGCGCTGCACGGGTGAGCTGTATCGGGCTGGGAATACCCCCTCGAAACGCTCAGACCCGGCCTTGGTGCTGGTCGATGAACAACAGCGCCTGGTAGAGCATTTCCATGCGCGCCAAGCGGCAGCCAGCCGCCCGCGCCAGCGCCAGCGGCTCGGCATAAATGGCCTGTAACTCCAATGGGCGCTTGTGTGCATGGTCGTGGTACATGCTGGGCCAGTAATCAGGCATGCGCTCGGTGACCTGGAACAGGTGTTGGGCGTAGCCTTCCGGCAGCGTATGGCCGCATGCTGCGGCACCCTGCACAACTTCTGCCATCAGCGCCAGGACCAGTTCACGGCTGGCGGCGTTGCCCATCAATGCAGTGGTGCTGGCACCCAGCAATACCGAGAGCCCGTTGTAAGGCACGTTCCATACCAGTTTCTGCCAGCGCGCCAGCGCCAGGTTCGGCATGGCGTGCGAGTCGATGCCCGCCGCCTGGAACAAGCCTGTGCCCTCACTGACCAGCGCCGTACCACCATCGCTGGCAGGCCCGCTGTGGTACCCCAGGTTCACGGTACCCAAGGCCTGATGCCGGATCACCCCTGGCCCCTGCCGGTTGACACAGATGAAGCACAGCCCGCCCAGCAGGTGCATGTCGCTGCGCAGTGCCGGGCGCAGCTGCTCCTCGACCCCCAGGCCGTTCTGCAACAGCACCACCTTGGCACCCGGTGCGGCAGCCTGCACGATCAACGGGGCCAGGTGGTCGTTGCTGGTCGCCTTGGCCCCGATCAACAACCAGTCACAGGGCGGCATATCGGCGGCCCTGGCATAGGCTTGCACCTTCATGTGCAGCGTGCCGTGCTCGGCACTGTCCAGGCTCAGGCCATGCTCACATACCGCCGGGTACTCGCTACGCAGCAGAAAATGCACATCGAAACCGGCCTTGGCCAGCATCAACCCATAGAAGCCGCCAATGGCGCCACTGCCAATGATGCCAATACGTAGTGCGCGCGAATGCATGCCAATCTCCAGCTAACAGGTAGGCGTTCTTTTTACACCGGTTGGGCAACGCTGGGCAGGCCATTCGCGCTTCAACCCTTGGTACAGGTAAAAACCCCACAATGACTGGGCTCAGCCCATTGTCCCGCCCCTTGTAACGCGCTAAGGTTCGGCTCCCCGTTGCGATTATTCTTGCTGCTGGGCCGCACGGGGATTGTTGGCGGCCGGCACCCGTGACCTGACGAGTAACACGATGGCTGATTTACCGATCGATGACTTGAACGTTGCCTCCAACGAGACCCTGATCACCCCTGATCAGCTCAAGAAGGAAATCCCCCTCAGCGCCAAGGCCCTGCAGACCGTGACTGCCGGCCGTGAAGTGGTGCGCAATATTCTCGACGGCAAGGACCATCGCCTGTTCGTTGTGGTCGGCCCTTGCTCCATCCACGATATCAAGGCCGCTCACGAATATGCCGAGCGCCTGAAAGTACTGGCCGCAGAGGTGTCCGACACCCTGTACCTGGTCATGCGCGTGTACTTTGAAAAGCCGCGCACCACGGTCGGTTGGAAAGGCCTGATCAACGACCCGTACCTGGATGACTCGTTCAAGATCCAGGACGGCCTGCACATCGGCCGCAAGCTGCTGCTGGATTTGGCGGAAATGGGCCTGCCGACCGCGACCGAAGCGCTGGACCCTATCTCCCCGCAATACCTGCAGGACCTGATCAGCTGGTCGGCTATCGGCGCCCGTACCACCGAATCGCAAACCCACCGCGAGATGGCCTCGGGGCTGTCATCGGCGGTAGGTTTCAAGAACGGCACCGATGGCGGCCTGACCGTCGCCATCAACGCCTTGCAGTCGGTGTCCAAGCCACATCGCTTCCTGGGTATCAACCAGGAAGGCGGCGTGTCGATCGTCACCACCAAGGGCAACCCATACGGCCACGTGGTACTGCGCGGCGGTAATGGCAAACCCAACTACGATTCGGTCAGCGTTGCGCTGTGCGAGCAAGACCTTGCCAAGGCCAAGATCAAGGCAAACATCATGGTCGACTGCAGCCACGCCAACTCCAACAAGGACCCGGCCCTGCAACCACTGGTGATGGAGAACGTCGCCAACCAGATTCTCGAAGGCAACCAGTCGATCATCGGCCTGATGGTCGAAAGCCACCTGAACTGGGGCTGCCAGTCGATTCCGAAGAACCTGGAAGACCTGCAATACGGCGTGTCGGTTACCGATGCCTGCATCGACTGGTCGGCAACCGAAAAAACGCTGCGCAGCATGCGTGCCAAGCTCAAAGATGTATTGCCGCAGCGCAAGCGTGGCTGATTGACGCCCTACTGAGCGGGCTCACCATGGCCCGCTCTCATGGCCTGGCTCAGGCCTTGGTGGAGTGCCGCTGCTGGCGCTCCATGTAGCGCTCCACGTATGAGCACGACGGTATCACCGTGTAGCCCATCTGCTCGGCATAAGCCAGTGCCTGCTCGGTCAGCGCGGCAGCGATGCCACGGCCGCGCAGGGCGTTAGGCACGAAGGTGCGATAGATATCCAGCGTTTGCTTGCCCAGGTCCATGTACGTCAGGTAGGCACGATGACCGTCCACGGTGGTCTCGAACTGATGACCGGCCTGGTCATGGTGGATGGTCAACGATTCGCTCATCACTACTCCTCGCAGGTCTTTCAGGTAGACCCTTCCCTTAACCGATGGTGGTTTAATCCGGCACAGAATGCTCTACGCCACCTGTTGCCCATACGACCACTGGACGGTTGCAATCGTTCGAGTCTTCTGGCGCTCACAAGATAGTAGGCGCGGCATGCGGATTTACTCAAGGTTTCGACAGTTAAAAAGGGCCTGGCGCTACCCTCTTCACTTAATGCCGTTGCCCCTGCAGCCGCTGGATGCTCTAGGCTTTAAGACGCCGAAAGACCGTACAAGTCACCCTTAGTTCAACAAAAAAGTTCCTGTATTACACTTGCTTGCGGGCACGGCAGGTTGTTGATCACGCCCAGCTCGCGCAGCGTGTCGGGGGCACGTCAAGCAACATTTTTTTTGCAGTTCTTGCGCTCAGTCAGTTTACTTACTACAAGTAATGAGTACTATGTACGCCGGCCAGTTTCTCTTTTCCGAGAGATGGCTATTTAATAGAAAGTCCTTGAAGGGGAACACGATGAACAACGTTCTGAAATTCTCTGCTCTGGCTCTGGCCGCAGTTCTGGCTACCGGTTGCAGCAGCGTCTCCAAAGAAACTGAAGCTCGTCTGACTGCGACTGAAGACGCAGCCGCTCGCGCTCAAGCCCGTGCCGATGAAGCCTACCGTAAGGCTGACGACGCACTGGCAGCCGCTCAGAAGGCTCAGCAGACCGCTGACGAAGCCAACGAGCGCGCTCTGCGTATGCTGGACAAAGCCAGCCGCAAGTAATAATCCTTACGGATTGTTAAGAAGCCGACCCACTTGTGGGTCGGCTTTTTTTTGCCTGCTCGTTGCCGCGCCTTCCAACTGTTACGAAAAGGCCCGCACAAAGGCGGGCCTCCCTGTATCGCCACTGCCTTACTGCAGTTCTGGGGGAATGCTGGAAACCACCGGTGCGCCTGCCTGGTTTTCGACCGGTACGGCAATTTCTACCGGCATGCCATCTTCTGCAGCCACCACATCACGCACCATGTCCCAGTTCATGCGCAGGTTGTTGGCCAGGTCTTCGCGCTTGAGCAAGGCATTGATGACAGCGGTATGCTTGTCGACTACCGACGGATTGCCCTGGTCATCCAGCGGGGTGTGTGCCTCGAGGTACACCTTGCCGCCACTGATACCAAACTTGTAAGGCTCGTTGATGATGCGCACCGGCGTACCCACCGGCACCAGCTTGGAGAGTTCCAACACGTTGTTGTTGAGCATGCGGAAGCAACCGTGGCTGGTGCGCATGCCGATACCGAACTTCTTGTTCGAACCGTGGATCAGGTAGCCGGGCACGCCCAAGGTGAACTTGAACGGCCCCAGTGGGTTGTCCGGGCCTGCCGGCACCACCGCAGGCAGGATATCGCCGTCTGCCGCGTGCTCTTTGCGGATGGATGCGGGCGGGGTCCAGGTCGGGTTCGGCGTCTTGGCGATGATCTTGGTGTTGGCGATCGGCGAACCCCAGCCTTCACGACCGATACCGAGCGGGAAGGTGTACACCACGTTTTGACCTTTCGGGTAGTAGTACAACCGGTACTCGGCCAGGTTGATGACCACGCCTTCGCGCGGTCCCGGTGGCAGGATGTAGCGGGTGGGCAGGATGATCTCGGTGCCGGCGCCCGGCAACCACGGGTCCACACCCGGGTTGGCAGCGATCATTTCCAGGTAGCCGAGGTCGTTGGCGGTGCCGATATCGGCGAAGGTGTCCTCGTACTTGGCCTTGATCACATGCACCTGGCCGACGATGTCTTCACCAGGAGGTGGCAGTGGCAGCTCCAGCGCAGCAGCGGGGCCTGCTACCAGCAGGGCGGCCAGGGACAGGCTACGGGTGACGGCAGGAAAGCGCGGCAACATCCGGTAAATCCTTCGAAAGGTGGGTCAAGAGAATCGATTGTACACCTGCACTGGTGCCAGCGGGAGGCATTGCTGAGCGGCAAGCGTTTCAGATGATGAAAGGTGCGAGTCGTTCAGCTGCCGTGCAGCTCAGGCCACACCGGGCGCATGCCCCGCCGCTGGGCATCGAGGATGGCCCGGCACAGCTCGCACAGGCGGCCATCGCGATAGATCGAGCGCGGCACCCCCGACCAGCGCGGTTGCGCGGGCAGCAGCCCACCGCACAAGGTACGATCTACCGGCACACCCAACTCCAGCTGCCGGGCCACCAGGTGCACGCGGACCTCCTGGCAGGCAAACAGGTCAAGCTGCTCATCGGGCTCGATCAATTGGTAGGCGTACAGGGACCAGGCGGGGCGCGGCATCGGTGGCACTCGAAACGGGGGGCGCAACATTAGCCGAAAGCTGCCCCCGTTTAAAGCATCACAGCAAGGGTTTTATCGCCGGCCAGGCATTTTCCAGCAAGCGCTGCTGGGCACCCTGGGCCGGATGAATGCCATCAGCCTGCATCAACTCTGGCACACCCCCTACCCCTTCAAGGAAAAACGGCACCAGCGGGACCTTTTTGTCCGCCGCCAACTGCTCATACACGTTGGCAAACGCACGGGTGTAGCGCACACCGTAATTGGGCGGCAGGCGCATGCCCAGCAGCACCACTTTGGCGCCAGCCTGCCGCGAGCGCTCGATCATCGAAGCAAGATTTTGTTGCAATTGCGCAGGCGGCTGCCCGCGCAGGCCATCGTTGCCGCCCAGCTCCAGTACCACCAGGCTGGGCTTATGCGCTGCAAGCAGCGCGGGCAAGCGCGCCTGGCCACCCGCACTGGTGTCGCCACTGATCGACGCATTGACCACCTTGGCGTCGAAACCTTCCTTCTCCAGCCGGGTCTGCAACAGAGAGACCCACCCCTGGCGGCTATCCAGGCCAAAACCGGCGCTGATACTATCGCCAACCACCAGCAACGTTCCCGCCGCCGCGCTCTGGGCCAGGCAATACAGGGCCAGACCGGCACTCAGCCACCTTATTCGCATCGGATTCTCCATGGGCCCCAGCATTCTCGTTGCGCAGAACCTTAGCAAAGTGGTCCCCAGTGCGGAAGGTGACCTCGCCATCCTGCACGCCCTGTCCCTCGACCTGGCCCAGGGCGACAGCCTGGCCATCGTCGGCGCTTCGGGCTCGGGCAAGTCGACGCTGCTTGGCCTGCTCGCCGGCCTGGACCAACCCAGCGCTGGCAAGGTGATACTTGCCGGGCACGACCTCGGGCCGCTGGATGAAGACCAGCGCGCCCGGGTGCGCGCCGAACATGTCGGCTTCGTGTTCCAGTCGTTCCAACTGCTGGACAGCCTCAACGCCCTGGAGAATGTCATGCTGCCGCTGGAGCTTGACGGGCGCAGCGATGCCCGCGAGCAAGCGCGCAACTTGCTTGAACGGGTCGGCCTTGGCGCGCGCCTCAGCCACACGCCACGCCAGCTGTCCGGGGGCGAGCAACAACGGGTGGCCATCGCCCGCGCCTTCGCCGCGCACCCTGCCGTGTTGTTCGCCGATGAACCCACCGGCAACCTGGACAGCCACACCGGCGAGCGTATCAGCGACCTGCTGTTCGAGCTGAACCAGGAGCGTGGCACCACACTGGTGCTGGTTACCCATGACGAACGCCTGGCCCGCCGCTGCCGCCGCCAGATCCGGCTGGACGCAGGCCGCCTGGTGGCAGCGGTGGAGGCCTGATGAAGCACATGCCGCTGTCCCGCCTGTGCGGCCTTGCCCTGCGCCAGTTGCTTCGCGACCTTCGTGCCAGCGAAGTGCGGGTGTTGTTCTTCGCCCTGCTGGTAGCGGTGGCAGCCAGCACCGCCATCGGCTATTTCGGTGCCCGCCTGAACGGCGCCATGCAACTGCGCGCCAGCGAATTCCTTGGCGCCGACCTGGTGTTGCAAGGCAGCGCCCCGGCCCGAGAACAACAACTCGCGGCCGGCCAGGCACTGGGCTTGCGCCACGCTCAGGTGGTCGAGTTCACCAGTGTGGTCGGCGGCGATAGCGGTATCCAGCTGTCCAGCGTGAAAGCGGCCGACAGCGCCTACCCCCTGCGTGGGCAGCTGCGCAGCGCCGCGGCCCCATATGGTGCTGAACGCCCGGGTGGCGGGCCGGCGCCCGGTGAAGCATGGGTGGAACCGCGCCTGTTGGCGGCCTTGGGGCTGTCGATAGGCGACAGCATCGACGTCGGCATGAAAACCCTGCGCATGAGCCGGGTACTGACCTATGAGCCGGACCGCGCCAACAACTTCTACAGCCTCACGCCGCGGGTGATGATCAACCTGGCCGACCTGCAGGCGACCGGGGTGATCCAGCCTGGCAGCCGGGTTACCTACCGGGACCTGTGGCGTGGCGACAGCGAAGCACTGGCGCAGTACCGCCAGGCAATTGAGAAAGGCCTGGCCGCCAACCAGCGCCTGCGCGATACCCGCGATGGCAACCAGCAGATCGGCGGCGCCCTGGGCAAGGCAGAACGCTACCTGAACATGGCCAGCCTGGTGGCAGTGTTGCTGGCCGGCGTGGCCGTAGCCTTGTCGGCCAGCCGCTACGCTGCACGGCGCCTGGACGCCAGTGCCCTGCTGCGTTGCCTGGGCCTGTCGCGCCGGCAGGCCCTTGGCCTGTACTGCCTGCAACTGGCCATGCTCGGCGTAGTAGCGGCGCTGGCCGGCGCGCTGCTGGGCTGGCTTGCCCAGCTGGGCCTGTTCCGCGTACTGCACGGCCTGCTTCCCAGCGTGGTCCCAGCCGGGGGCGTACTACCGGCCCTGGCCGGCATCGCCACAGGGCTGGTAGCACTGGCCGGCTTTGCCCTGCCACCGATCGCGGCGCTGGGCCAGGTGCCGCCATTGCGCGTACTGCGCCGCGACCTGTTGCCGATACCGCCCAGCAGTCGGCTGGTCTACGGTGCAGCCCTGTTCGCGCTAGGCCTGATCATGTGGCGGCTAAGCCTGGACCTGCTGCTGACCTTCGCCCTGCTGGCTG
The DNA here is from genome assembly GCF_002454615.1 of Pseudomonas sp. UBA6699. NCBI lineage: Bacteria > Pseudomonadati > Pseudomonadota > Gammaproteobacteria > Pseudomonadales > Pseudomonadaceae > Pseudomonas > Pseudomonas sp. UBA6699. The sequence goes on along the minus strand of NZ_DKJF01000129.1, from coordinate 46,546 downwards.
GCGGCCTGGTTGCTGCGCTGCTGCTCGGTGGCCTGCTGCTGCTCGGCTTGCGCAGCCTGCGCCGCTTGCTGGCCGGCGCCCCGCTGACCTGGCGCCTGGGGTTGGGCCAGTTGCTGCGCCACCCCATGGCCGCCGCTGGCCAGGCGTTGGCGTTCGGCCTGATCCTGCTGGCCATGGCCCTGGTCGCCCTGCTGCGGGCGGAATTGCTCGACACCTGGCAGGCCCAGCTACCCAAGGATGCGCCCAACTATTTCGCCCTGAATATCCTGCCAGACGACCGCGAGCCGTTCGCTCAGCACCTGCAGCAGGTCAACGCCGTCGCGGCCCCACTATACCCGGTGACACCGGGGCGGCTGGTGCAGATCAACCAACAACCGGTGCAGCAGATCGTCAGCAAGGATTCGGCAGGCGAGCGCGCCGTGCAGCGCGACCTCAGCCTGACCTGGGCCGCCGAACTGCCCGAAGGCAATGCGTTGACAGCCGGGAGCTGGTGGCAAGCATTGCCCGGCGAACACGAAATCCCCGGGGTATCGGTGGAGGCAGAGCTGGCCAAGAGCCTGAAGCTTCAGACTGGCGACCTGCTGACGTTCGATATCGGCGGCCAACAGCGCCAAGCCAGGGTCAGCAGCTTGCGCAGTGTGCATTGGGACAGCTTCCAGCCCAACTTCTACATGATCTTCCAACCCGGCACCCTGCAAGGTCTGCCGACCACCTACCTGACCAGCTTCTACCTGGCGCCGGGGCACGACCTGGACGTGGTGACCCTGTCACGTGCGTTCCCGGCAGTGACCATCCTGCAGGTCGATGCCCTGCTCGACCAACTGCGCAGCATCCTCGCCCAGGTGACCCTGGCCGTGGAATATGTGCTGCTGTTCGTCCTGGCGGCAGGGCTGGCGGTGCTGTTCGCCGGTTTGCAGGCAACGCTGGATGAGCGCATTCGCCAAGGCGCCCTGCTGCGTGCACTGGGCGCGCCCAGGCCGCTGCTGGTCAGGGCACGGCGGATCGAGTTCGGCCTGCTCGGGGCAGCCAGCGGGTTGTTGGCGGCCCTGGGTTGCGAACTGATCACCCTGGTGCTTTACCGCTATGCCTTCAATCTGCAGTGGGGGCCGCACCCCTGGTTGCTGTTGCTGCCATTGACAGGGGCTTTGCTGGTAGGCGGCGCGGGGGTGATAGGCACGCGGCGGGCGCTCAATGCCAGCCCTTTGGCGGTACTGCGGGACACTTGAGGCTGCATGTGCCGGCCCGGCATCCGGGCCGGCACATGCAGCCGCAATTCACTGGCCGTAGCTGATGCTGTTCACATACCACGTGGCTTCACCGGTAGGTGTGTGTACCAGCACCTCGTCACCCTCCTGCTTCTTCAGCAAGGCGCGGGCCATGGGTGAGTCGATCGAGATGTAGTCATTGCGGCCGTAGATTTCGTCATAACCCACGATGCGAAACTTCATGGTCTCGCCGTCGTCGTTCTCGATCTCGACCCAGGCGCCGAAAAACACCTTGCCTTCCTGCTCGGGGGAATAGGCCACCACCTTCACATCCTCGAGACGCTTGCGCAAATACCGCACCCGGCGGTCGATCTCGCGCAGCAGCTTCTTGTTGTACTGGTAGTCGGCATTCTCGCTACGGTCCCCCAGCGACGCCGCCCAGGCGACCTTCTGGGTGATCTCGGGGCGATAGACCCGCCACAGGTGGTCCAGCTCTTTCTTCAGCGCCGCGTGGCCTTCGCTGGTGATGATGTTGGTGCTCAACAAACGCTCCTCAGCGGCGGGTGATCAGGCCCTGGCGCGCGATACGGGTGAGGTGGCCGATGACCTCGGCAGCGTCCTGCGGGCCGGGCGACTGAATGACCGCAAGGTCGAAACGGTCCTGCCCATACTGCGCAAGATTGCAGGCGTCATCGGCGAACTGGATCAGGAATGCGCGTGCTTGGCCCTTGCGCCGGGACAGGCCTTCGAGGTGACGCAAAAGAGTGGGCTGATGCTGGCCGCCGAGCAGGATGCGCGGCGTGCGGGATGCCTGGTGTGCAGGCAAAGGGCTCAAACAGACACTGGTACGTGGGCAACTCATGGTGCTTCTCTCCGCCTCGCGAATCCCGCTGGGCAGCGGTGGGAGGCGTCACCGAACCAGCGCTTTAGCGGTATTTCGGACGAGCCGCACAAGGGGCTTTCCTGCGCCCCGCAAGTAGCTGTTTAAATCGGCGCAGGCGGTATGCTAGAGCGATGAGCTTCAAGTTGCAAGCGACAAGCCGCAAGCAGAAGCAGGCCGAGGAAAGGCCCGCCCTTGCTTGCGGCTTGTCGCTCACAGCTTGCAAAGGGTCAGCGGGCGATCAGGCGGTCCAGCGAGAAGCGCCCGGCACCTTCGATCATCACGGCAACGGTACCGGCGAGCAGCGCCAGGGCAAACTCGTAGCCGTTGTTGGACATGAACAAGCCATTGCCAATGTGCACCGAGAAAATCGCCACGATCAGGGTCACGCTCAGTGCCAGCGCCGCCGGGCGCGCCAGCAGCCCCAGCACCAGGGCCAACCCGCCGAAGAACTCGGCACTACCGGACAACAGGGCCATCAGATAACCCGGCGCCAGGCCGATGCTTTCCATCCACTGGCCGATGCTTTCCATCCACTGGCCGGTGCCTTCCAGGCCATAGCCGCCAAACATGCCGAACAGCTTTTGCGCACCATGCGCCACGAAGATGATGCCGACCAGTATGCGGATAATGCTCAGGCCAGCGCCGGCACGGGTGGAAAACAGGGCATTGAGCGTGTTGTTGTTCATGGCGAAGCGTCCTTGAGGCGATGCAGTTATGTTGAGATGGACGCCATCTTAATCAGTTTCTAAGATATTAGAATCGCAAAAAACCCAGCATAGCTATCTAATAAATCGATACTTCATCGCTTGGCTACACGTTCAAGCGCTGCACGTTCGCGGTTGAATGCCAGGTAGTACTTGTTGACACTGTTGACGAAGTTCACCGGCCCCATGCCCACCTGCTCCATGGCAATACGCTCGGTCTGGAAGAACCATTGGTTGCCATTGAGCCCGCGTCGGCGAGCTTCGGCGCGCATGGCCTGAACGCGTTCGGGGCCAAGGTTGTAGGCAGCAAGCACGAACGCCATGCGCTCGCGCTCGTTGATTTTGGGGCTGGCGAAAAACGTGCGGCGGATCAGCGCCAGGTAGCGCGCGCTGGCCAGCACGTTGCCGTCTACCGTGGCCGTGTTGCTCACCCCCACACGCTGGGCTGCTGCCGGGGTGATCTGCATCAGCCCATGGGCCCCACCGCTGCCGCGTGCGGCCGGGTTCAGTGTCGACTCCTTGAACGCCAGCGCCGCCAGGTTCAGCCAGTCGATCTGTTGCGCCTGCCCATGCTTCTGCAACACGGCCCGCAGCGCTGCCAGACGCCGGCGGTCCTTGCTGGCCAAAGGGTTGTGCACCCGATACTGGCGGCGGTAAATCCGCTCAAACGCGGCATCCTGGTTGTCTGGCGCCCGGTAACCCTTGAGGAAGCGATCGACTGCAGCGAGCAGCTGCGGCGCATCACGCCCGACATACCAGCGCATGGCCTGCGGCGGCCCCAGCCGCACACCGCTGTGCAGGCGCAGGCGCGGCATCACCCGCGCCCAACGCCGGGCAATAGGCTGCTCCACCACGGTCAGGTGGTAGATGCCGGCCTGGACCATCTCCAGCACATCTTCCACGGCCAATGTCGAGTCGACCCACTCCACCTTGATCGGCGGCCGCTTGCGCAGGGCCAATTGCTGGTTGGCCTGCTGGATGAATGGCCCCGCCGCGCTGGCACTGGTCAATGCCACGGTTCGCCCCGACAGCTGCTCGAGCTTGCTGAAGCTGCGCTCGCCTTTGCGCCCGACCAATGTCAGCGGCACCTGATCGAGTAGCGGTGCGCTGCTGCTGACACCGCGCACAGTGCCTGGGTCCAACAGCTCGCCCGGTGCAGCAAGGTCGCCCTCGCCACGCGCCAGGGCGCCGAGCAATTGCTCCTTGGCCCGCGGTATGAGCTGCAGCTCGATCTGTTGATCGTCGTCGCTGCGCGCGTTGAGGAAGTGTTCCAGGGCCCGCAGGCGGTAATACTCGATGCCGACTGGTTCGCCCTTGACCTCGCCCGAGCTATTGCGGCTTTGGTTGACCAGCACCCGCAGCACCTTGCTGCTGCGGATCTGCTGCAAGTCGCGAACCTTGGCAGGCGCAGGGTTATGTTGCGGCCCTTGGGTTTGCGCAAGGGCCGCCCCGGACAAGACCAACCCGAGCGCCAACAGGAAAGTGAGCCAGAATCGCATGCGCAAAAAGATCCATTCGGGGGCGGCATCCAGGGTCGCACGCCAAGTGATAAATGACGGCAAAAGACCCCGGCCACAGCATGAAGTTCTTGGTTTTGTTCAGAAAAACCCGGTTTTTGCTATGCTGGCCGCTCCGCGGCACGAGATACCACCATGCAACTGATCGATATCGGCGTCAACCTGACCAACAGCAGCTTCCACGACCAGCAGGCGGCCGTCGTCGAGCGCGCCATCGAAGCCGGGGTGACCCAAATGGTGCTGACGGGCACCAGCCTGGCAGGCAGCGAACAGGCACTGGAGTTGTGCCAGCAACTGGACGCCAGTGGCGCGCATCTGTTTGCCACTGCCGGCGTGCACCCCCACGATGCCAAGGCATGGGAGGCCGGTAGCGAAGGCCGGCTGCGCCAACTGCTAAGCGAGGCACGGGTACGTGCTGTGGGCGAATGCGGCCTGGACTTCAACCGTGATTTCTCCCCTCGCCCCCTGCAAGAAAAAGCCCTGGAAGCCCAGTTGGCGCTGGCCGTTGAGCTACGCCTGCCGGTGTTCCTGCATGAGCGCGATGCCAGCGAGCGCTTGCTGGCCATTCTCAAGGATTACCGCGACCACCTGAGCGCGGCGGTCGTGCATTGTTTCACCGGGGAGCGTGAGGCGCTGTTCGCCTACCTCGACATGGACCTGCACATCGGTATCACCGGCTGGATCTGCGACGAGCGCCGGGGGACGCACCTGCACGCGCTGGTGGGCAACATTGCCGAAGGCCGGCTGATGCTGGAAAGCGACGCCCCCTATCTGCTGCCCCGCACCCTGCGCCCCAAACCCAAGAACGGCCGCAATGAGCCGGCCTTCTTGCCGCAAGTACTGCATGAAGTGGCCTTGCACCGGGGTGAAACGGTCGAACATACGGCAGCGCACACCACGGCCACGGCACGGGCGTTCTTCCAGATCTGAGCTGACGGGGCCGGTTGAGGCAGGAGAACAACACCGTTGTTTTTTCTTGATACATATCAACAACGGCTCTGGCACGAGCTGGCACAATGATGGCACCTTGCCAATATTGTTTCCGCTCAACTCAGAGAAGACCTGCCCATGGGTGCCTGGCTTAGCAATGTTTCCTTGAAGTACAAATTCTGGGCCGTCAACGCGGTGGCCTTTGTCACGACCTTGCTGCTGGTGGTGTATGCCGTGCACCTGGAGCAACGCGCCCGCGCCGAGGTGGCCCAGGTACAGGCGGTGCAGCAAGCCGAGCTGCTGGCTGCCTGGCCAAGCCAGCAGCCAATACCGCGCCAGGCCAATGTGATCAGCTGGTCAGCCGGGCAAACGCCCACCTTTGCCGGTGAACCGCTCGAGCCCCTGCGCGACGGCCAGGGCTGGGTGGACCTGCCAGGTGCCTGGGTGCTGGGCGACAACCCGCTGCGCGGCGCACAGGTCGTGCGCAGCGGCAATCAGTACATGGCGGTAGTGGCCCCGTCGCCCAGTCTGCGCCAGGTGTTCTTCGAACGCTTCAGCAATTACGCGGTGTGTGTCCTGATTCTGATGCTGGCCATGCTCGCTGCCTCGCAACTGCTCATCCGTTTTCTGCTCAGCCAGCTCAATACCCTCAAGGATGTGATACTGCACGTGGAAAAAACCGGCGACCTGGCAGCCCGTGTGCCACTGGCCTGTGGTGATGAGGTCGGCCAGATGGCCGGTGCCTTCAACGCCATGCAGGCCACCTACCACCGCGTCGTCAGCACCGTCGCCCACACTGCCGCGCAGCTGGACTCGGGCGCTGCGCGCCTGGCCGCCAGCATGAACGATGTGCGCCACGGCATGCTTGGCCAGCAAAGCGAAACCGACCAGGCGGCCACCGCCATCAACCAAATGTCGGCAACCGTGCACCACATCGCCCAGCATGCCGGCGCTACCCGTGACCTGTCCCAAACCGCCGACACCCTGGCCGGCAGCGGCAAAGAGGTGGTAAGCCGGGTCCAGGATTCGATTTCCGGGCTGTCCAGCGGTGTTCAGCAAACCGCCGAGATGATTCGCCAGTTGGCCGATGACAGCCAGAAAATCAACGGGGTCGTCAATGTGATTCACAGCATTGCCGAACAAACCAACCTGCTTGCGCTCAACGCCGCCATCGAAGCCGCACGCGCCGGCGACCTGGGCCGCGGGTTCGCCGTGGTCGCCGATGAGGTGCGCAACCTGGCCAAGCGCGTGCAAACCTCCACTGACGAAATCACCACAATGGTCTCGGCACTGCAGTCGGGTACCCGCGATGCGGTGGAGTTCATGCAGGAAAGCTCGTACAAGGCCGATGATTGCGTGCGCCAGGCTCAGGAAGCCGGTGAAGCCCTGGCCGAGATCACCGGTGCCGTGGCGCAGATGCGCGAGAGCAACACGCAGATTGCCGTGGCAGCCGAGCAACAAAGCCAGGTGGCCGAGGAAATGAACCGCGCGGTGGTGAGCATTCGTGATGTCACCGAGCAGACCGTGCAACAGACGGTGTGCTCGGCCACCACCAGTAGCGAGCTGGCGACCTTGGCTGGGGCGCTCAACAAGGCCATCGGCCAGCTCAAGCTATAGCCACCATAGCCAGCCTCGATTGGCCCCCCTGCGCGGGCAGCACTAAGCTTTGGGCATTGGATGAGGAAATGCCCATGAGTAAACGTCTGCCCAACCTGCCCGCCTGGCAATGGCGCGGCTACCACCATAACCACCGTCACCCGACAAACCTGGTGCTGCACCTGATTGCCGTCCCGTTGTTCATCCTGGGCGCGCTGCTGGTACTGTCGGGCCTGTTCGGGCTCGACCTGAGCCAGATCGCGGTGGGTATCATCGCCTTGGTTGCCGGCTTGGGCCTGCAGCGCCAGGGGCACCGCCTGGAAGCCCAGCAACCTGAGCCGTTCGCTAACCGCCAGGATGCCGTGCAGCGCCTGTTGACGGAGCAGTTCATCACCTTCCCGCGTTTTGTTTTCAGTGGCGCCTGGCTGAAGGCATGGCGGGAGCGCCACAAGCACCGGCGCTGAGCCGATGGCCCTGTGCCGGCCTGTCAGGCGAACACGGTGACAGTCTGCCGGCTCAGCGCCAGCAATTGACCTTGAGCGGTCCACAGGGCTGCTGCCGCATGGCCATAGCCATCCCGGGCATATTCGGTTTCAACGCAATAGCGGCACCAGTCCTGGGTAGACACCGTGACCACAGGCTGAATGAACTCGATCGTCCAGGTCAGCGTGCTGCCAGCTGCGGGTTGCTTCAGGAACGGCATCAGGCTCGGCGGCCACGCATCGACCAAGGCAAGCAGGTGCGCCTCATTGACGCGTTCGTCGGCGACATCGCGCAAGCGCACCCAACCGCCCATCTTCCTCGACTGATTACCACTGAACGGCAGCCCGCCCACGGCCCAGCGCAAGGCCACATGGCGCATGAATTCCGGCGTGACCCCCTTGATATAGGGCAGCTCCGGTGCCGCCTCTTCGAGCGCCTTCATTTCCGTAGCCGGTAACGCCGGTACCTGTACGACCGAAGGCCGCCCTGCCCCGAAGCTGCCTTGCACCAGCGTCACCACCTGGCCCTCCTGTACCGCGCGGCCAAGCAAGGTGCTGACCGCCTTGCCCTCGCGCAGCACCTCCACCTCGAAGCGGATAGGTACGTCTGCCGCTGCAGGGGCCACGAAGGTGATGGCCAGGGAGCGCGCTGGGCGGCTGTCACACAGCTTGAGGCGCATCGCCTCGTACACAAGGGCCGCCATGAGGCCGCCAAATGCCGCTCGGCCTTGCGCCCAGGTCGGCGGAATGCTGACTGCGTCGGGGTTGGCCCGCACGGCGTCGAGCAGTTGATTGAAATTCATGGACCGGCTCCTGCCTGCGGCGAAAAGGGTGTGCCCATCCTAGCCAGCTAACGCGGGACGAACAGCCCTCATTTCGGTCATTTTCCGGGCTGGCGCCGTGCAATGGCCTTGGCCAGCGCGGCCAAGGTCACATCGGCTCGTTGCTCGGCCTCCTGCAACTGCTGCTGCCAAACGGCTTGGCAAGGTGCCAGGTCGGCGTGGTCGCGCGCCTGTAGCAGCCACTGCAAGCGATCGTGCCAGTCGCCCAGGTCGGCCTGGGCTTTTTTCAGCAGACGCTGCAGTTTCTGGCTGGCATGCTGGAATTGCGGGTAGGCCTCGTCGCCATAGCGCGCACGCTTGATCAACAAACGTAGCCGGTGACGGTCGTGGTTGGGGTCCTGCAAGGCGTGGTGCAGTTTGTGCCACTGCTTGACCAAGCGCTTGTCGACGCGATTGCCCAATGCCTTGGCCAAGCCTTCGCGGCCCGCTGCGCGCAGGAACAGTGGAAAGGCATCTGCAATCGCCAGCACCCGGGCCAACTGCTGGCTGCGGGCAACGCTGGCGTATGCACTACCGCGGCCTTGCATGCGGCGTTGCCCAGCTTCGGTGTAACCGCTAGCGATCAGTTGCGCAGCCAATACTTCATGGTCACGCAAGGGCGTGGTCAGGGCCCCCAGCGCGCTTGCAGCGGCCTCCAGCTGCTCCACCCCTGGCAGCCCCCTCAGTGGCCGCAGCAGGCTGCGTAGCCGCCGTACGGCAATACGCAGGTCATGCAGGGCCTCGCTGTCGGTATCGGCAGCCAGGCGTTCGCGACACGCCAGCAGGCGCACCTGCAAGGCCAGTATCTGGGCAACGACGGAGTCAAGCATGGCAGACATGGAACGCTCCTCGATCAACGCCCGGCGCGGGACTCACGAATGTAGAAGCGCGCCTTCTCGGCTTTGCGCGTGCAGCTTTCATAACCTTCGAACTGCTGCTGGGTTTTAGCACCGGTGAGTAACGACAAAGCCTTGGAATAACTCACGGCGCCGGCAAAGCCTTCGGCCTTGGCCAGGTCAAGCTCCTTCCAGGCGGCATCCAGCTGGGTCGCACAACTTTCTCGGTAGGCCGTCTTGCCTGCGCAGCCGGCAAGGGCCAGAGCAATCAGGGGAAGGCAGATCCAGGCTTTCATCGGTGATACCTCAAGGAAAAAAACGGTGGCATTTCGACGCCCCGGCAGTTCAAAAGTGCCCTGCCCGGCCGGCTTTGCCAAAGCGGTTTTACTACAGTAGCTGCACACAATCTACATTGAAGCAGAGGCAACGATGGGTGCATTGTAGGGGCATGATGGCACTGGCCGGGGAAAGTTGATGAGTAAACGCGTGGCACTGGTACTGGGTTCGGGCGGGGCTCGAGGGTATGCGCACATAGGCGTGATCGAGGAAATCGAGCGCCGGGGTTACGATATCGCTTGCATCGCTGGCTGCTCCATGGGTGCAGTCATCGGTGGCATCTATGCCGCCGGCAAGCTGGACGAGTACCGCAACTGGATCGAGAGCCTTGATTATCTGGATGTGCTGCGCCTGGTGGATGTCAGCTTTCGCCTGGGCGCCATCCGCGGTGACAAGGTGTTCGGGCAGATCCGCAAGATCGTCGGCGAGATCAATATCGAGCAACTGCGCATCCCCTACACGGCGGTTGCCGCCGACCTGACCAACCAGCAGGAGATATGGTTTCAGGAGGGCTGCCTGCACCAGGCCATGCGCGCCTCGGCGGCCATCCCCAGCCTGTTTACACCGGTAATGCAGGGCAACCGTATGCTGGTTGATGGCGGTATCCTGAACCCGCTGCCGATCGTACCGGTGGTGTCCAGCCATTGCGACCTGATCATCGCGGTCAACCTCAACGCCACCAACCAGAAGCAGTACCAGCTGCCGGTGATCGAACGCCCGGCGGCGTTCAAGATGCGCTTCGATGCCTTGCTCAGTTCATTGGGCGCACACCTGCCGTTCCGGCGCAAACCGGCCGAAGAATTGATCCGCATCGAACAGGAAATCGTCGCTGAAGGGCTGGCACAGCCCAACCCATGGCAAAGCGAAGCCGCCAGCCCGGGCACACAGCAGCCGGCGGCTGCGCCAGAGCGCGAAGGCGCGCCGAAGTCGGCTACCGGTTCGTTCATCATCGACAACGTGGGCCCAGCCTCGCTGCTGGACTTGATCAACCAGAGTTTCGAGGTCATGCAGACCTCATTGGCGCAGTACAAGATCGCCGGCTATCCGCCGGATGTGCTGATCAACGTGCCGAAACGGGTATGCCGGTTCTTCGAATTCTACAAGGCGCCCGAGCTGATTGCCCTGGGGCGGGAGATCGCGCGGGACACGCTGGATAATCATGAAGGGGTGAAGCGCTAGGCCGGAGCAGGCAGCAGAAACAGAACGGGCCGCACTAGGCGGCCCGTTCGTCATGCAGCGATCACGTCAGTAACGGGTGATGTCGGCATTGGCTTCCAGCTGCTTGCGGTAGGCCGCGAAATCTTGCTGGCCGGCACGCGAGGCGAGGTAGCGGCGAATCTGCTGCTTCTCTTCGTCGGTGGCGGTAGTGCCTTCGTTGACGCCCTTGAGCTGCAGCACCACCAGGCTACCGTCACGCAGCACGACGCTGCCATACACCGGCTTGTCCTTGGCTTGCGGTTTCGCCAGGCGGAACAGCGCCTGCAGTTCCTCAGGATCGATGCCTTCCTCACCGCGGGTCACGGCTTCGTGGGTTTTCCAGCCCTGGCCCTCATGCACACTGCCAGCAGCAATGGAACCGTCGCGCAGGCCGGCGATCAGCTTGTCCGCCTTGGCCTTGAGTTCGGCCGTGGCCTTCTCCTTGGCCAGGTGCTGGCGGATATTCTGGGCCACTGCCTCCAGCGGCAGTTGCTCAGGCTTGCGGTGCTCCTTGACGCGCAATACCACGGTGGTTTCCGGGTCGAGCTCGATGGCGGTACTGTTGGCCCCCTCGTCGAGTACTTCTTCGGAAAACGCAGCCTGCACCACCGAACGGTTGGCAGTAATGCCTTCGCCGCCTTCGCGACCGAATGGTGCAGAGGTGTGGACCTTGAGGTTCAGGTCCTGAGCCGGCTGGGCCAGGTCGGAAGCCTCATAGGCAGCATCCTGCAGCTGCTTGCTGGCATCCACGTAACGCTGCTCGACCAGCGGGGTCTTCAGGTCACGGGTAAGCTTGTCCTTCAGGCTGGCGAAGCTCGGCACCTCTGGCGCCTGTACGCCCAACAGCTTGATCAGGTGGTAACCGAACTGGGTACGCACCGGCGCCGATACCTGGCCATCCTGCAGCTTGTACAGCGCCTCTTCGAAGGCCGGGTCATACACACCCGGGCCGGCGAAACCAAGGTCACCACCGTTGCCGGCCGAACCCGGGTCCTGGGAGAACTCCTTGGCCAGGGTGGCAAAGTTCTCACCCTTGGCCAGGCGCTGCTCGATCTCTTCAGCACGGGCCTTGGCCTGTGCGTCGCTGACCTTGTCGTTCACTTCGATGAGGATGTGCGCCGCGTGGCGTTGCTCGGCGAGGTTGGCGATTTCTTTCTCGTACTGGGCCTTGAGCTCTTCGTCGGTCACCTTGACCTGGTCGAAGTAGGCAGACTTTTTCAGCTCGATGTAGTCGATCACCACCTGGTCAGGCGACATGAACTCCTTGGCGTGCTGGTCGTAGTGCGCCTTGACCTCGGCGTCGCTGACCTTGACCGCGGCCGGGTCGGCCTTGAAGGTCAGGGAGGCGAAGTCGCGGGTCTGCTTCTCGAGGCGGGCGAAGGCATCGACTTGCTGGTCGGTGACGAAGCTGCTGCCGGCCAGGCCGGTGCGCAACTGGCCGATGAGCATTTCCTCGGCCAGCATGTCGCGGAACTGCATGCGGCCATAACCCATCTGGCGAATGACCTGGTCGAAGCGGTCGGCGCTGAATTTACCGTCTACCTGGAACTCCGGCGTTTGCAGGATCACCTGATCCAGCGCGGCATCGGAGAAGGCGAACTTGGCGTCTTCAGCCCCCTGCAGCAAGAGCTTGCGGCTGATCAGGCCCTTGAGGGCCTCTTCACGCAGCAGTTTTTCATCCAGCAGCGCTGGGTCGAAGTCCTTGCCCAACTGTTGCATCAGCTGGCGGCGCTGCATGTCGGCCGCCTGGCTCAGCTCGTTCTGGCTGATGGTCTGGCCGTTTACCTTGGCGGCGTCCTGGCTATGTGTGGCGGCCTGAAAAATGGCTTCGAAACCGGTCAACGCCATCAATACGACGATTAGGCCGATGATGGACTTGGCAATCCAACCTTGTGAATTGTCCCTGATATTTTGCAGCATGCGTCCCCCAGAAACGGCTGTACCACTGCGTCGACAACCGCGGAGCGTGGGTAGAATCCTGATAAAAGAAAGGCGCATCCGAGGATGCGCCTTTGCTTAGCAAACGTGTCAGGCGGGAACGTTTGCGCCCCGCCATCAGCGTGCTCGGACCAGGCCTGGCCGGGTCCGGCTGAAGACGACTTAGTTGACGGCGTCTTTCAGGCCTTTGCCTGCCTTGAAACCTGGAACCTTGGCGGCTGCAATCTTGATCGCCTTGCCGGTTTGTGGGTTACGGCCAGTGCGCTCGGCGCGCTCTTTGACCGTGAAGGTTCCGAAGCCAACCAGAACGACGTCGTCGCCTGCTTTCAGGGCACCGGTTACGGAGTCGATCACAGCGTCCAGAGCCTTACCTGCAGCAGCTTTGGAAATGTCAGCCGATACGGCGATAGCGTCAATCAGTTCCGACTTGTTCACTCTAAGTCCCCTTATTTCTCTATTGAGTTTGTTTCTAAGTATGTAATGGAAAGCTTACGAAACGTACGTTGGGAGGCTTGTTGACAATAACGAGCCGCTTTATAGCAAGGCCTCGAAAAAACTGTCAAGGAAAGCCTCCCAGCCCAAAACCACTAATGCGTGCTGATTCTTTCCTTGGCATCGCTGTCGCGCTTTTCTTCTTTCGCGACGATCTCGGGAGCCACATCTGGCAAGGGCTCCGGGGCGTATTGCAGCGCAATTTGCAGGACTTCGTCAATCCATTTGACGGGTTTGATCTGCAGATCCTGTTTGATATTTTCCGGAATTTCCTTCAGATCGCGAACGTTCTCCTCCGGAATGATGACCGTCTTGATACCGCCCCGGTGTGCTGCCAGCAGTTTTTCCTTCAACCCGCCAATTGCCAGCACCTGGCCGCGCAAGGTGATTTCACCCGTCATGGCGACATCAGCGCGCACCGGGATCTGCGTAAGGGCCGAGACCAACGCCGTGCACATGCCGATACCGGCACTCGGGCCGTCTTTCGGTGTGGCCCCTTCGGGCATGTGGATGTGCACGTCGTGCTTCTCGTGGAAGCCGGCGGCTATACCCAGGCTGTGGGCGCGGCTGCGCACCACGGTTTGCGCGGCAGTGATCGATTCGACCATGACATCGCCCAGCGAGCCCGTCTTGATCAGTTGGCCCTTGCCCGGGATAACCACGGCTTCGATGGTCAGCAACTCGCCGCCCACCTGGGTCCAGGCCAGGCCCGTAACCTGGCCGATCTGGTCTTGCTGCTCGGCCAGGCCGTAGCGGAACTTGCGCACGCCCAGCAGGTGCTCCAGCTGTTCGCTGGCCACCTTGACCTTGACCTGCTTCTGCCCGGTATGTTCCTTGACCACTTTACGGCAAACCTTGGCGATCTGCCGCTCCAGGCCACGCACACCGGCTTCACGGGTGTAGAAGCGGATGATGTCGCGAATCGCCGAGACATCGACCTCCAACTCGTCTTTCTTCAAGCCGTTGGCCTTGACCTGCTTGGGCACCAGGTACTTGATGGCGATATTGATCTTCTCGTCCTCGGTGTACCCCGGCAGGCGGATGATTTCCATGCGGTCCAGCAGCGCCGGTGGAATGTTCATCGAGTTCGAGGTGCACAGGAACATGACGTCCGAGAGGTCGTAGTCGACCTCCAGGTAGTGGTCATTGAAGTTGTGGTTCTGCTCCGGGTCGAGCACTTCGAGCAACGCCGAGGCAGGGTCGCCACGCATGTCGCTGCCCATCTTGTCGATTTCGTCGAGCAGGAACAGCGGGTTGCGTACACCCACCTTGGTCATCTTCTGGATCAGGCGGCCCGGCATCGAACCGATGTAGGTACGACGGTGACCACGGATCTCGGCTTCGTCACGCACCCCGCCCAGTGCCATGCGCACGAACTTGCGGTTGGTGGCGGTGGCGATCGATTCGGCGAGCGAAGTCTTGCCGACGCCGGGTGGGCCTACCAGGCACAGCACAGGACCACGGATTTTCTTCACCCGTTTCTGTACGGCGAGGTACTCGAGGATGCGCTCCTTGACCTCTTCCAGACCATAATGGTCGGCATCAAGGATTTCCTCGGCCTTGGCCAGGTCCAGGCGGACTTTGCTCTGGGCCTTCCACGGCACCTGCACCAGCCAGTCGAGGTACGAGCGCACCACGGTGGCTTCGGCTGACATGGGCGACATCTGCTTGAGCTTGTTGAGCTCAGCCTGGGCCTTGGTCAAGGCATCCTTGGGCAGGCCGGCAGCTTCGATGCGCTTTTTCAGCTCTTCGACTTCGTTGTGGCCTTCGTCACCATCGCCGAGCTCTTTCTGAATGGCCTTCATCTGCTCATTCAGGTAGTACTCGCGCTGGCTGCGCTCCATCTGCTTCTTGACCCGACCGCGAATGCGCTTTTCCACCTGCAACAGGTCGATTTCGGCATCCAGCAGTGCCAGCACGTGCTCCACGCGGGCGGTGAGGTCGACAATTTCGAGGATTTCCTGCTTCTGCTCGATCTTCAGGGCCATGTGCGCAGCCATGGTATCGACCAGCCGCCCTGGCTCTTCGATGCTGTTCAGCGACGACAGCACTTCGGCAGGGACTTTTTTACCCAGTTGCACATACTGCTCGAACTGCGACAGTAGCGTGCGCACGAAAACTTCCGACTCGCGCTCGGCGGAGTCGGTTTCGTCGATCAGCGAAACTTCGGCACGGATGTGCCCTTCCACTTCGGTGAAGCGCTCGACGGCGCCACGCTGTTCGCCTTCGACCAGCACCTTGACGGTGCCATCAGGCAGCTTCAACAGTTGCAGCACGGTGGCAACAGTACCGACACGGTACAAGGCGTCTTCGCCAGGGTCATCATCGGCTGGGTTTTTCTGGGCCAGCAGGAGGATCTGCTTTTCGCCCGTCATCGCGGCCTCAAGGGCTTCTATGGACTTTTCACGCCCCACAAACAGCGGGATAACCATGTGCGGGTATACAACGACATCGCGCAATGGCAAAAGAGGCAAGTCGAGGGTGGTCTTCATGATTTCGCCTCTACAGCGGCCTTGTGGCCGGAAACCGGTGGAAATGATGCTTGGACCTAATGTGGGGGCAGGCTTGGGAAATTACAAGCATTAGCACAGGAAAAGCATGAAGGGGCCCGTAGGCCCCTTCATGCTTGCAACCACAAACTGGCATTTGCCTGTATCAGGCGTCTGGCGCAGCCTTGGCTTGCGGCTCAGTGTTCTCGTAGATCATCAGCGGCTGCGAAGTGCCGTCGATGACGCTCTCGTCGATCACCACCTTGCTGACATCCTTCTGCGAAGGAATCTCGTACATGGTGTCGAGCAGCACGCCTTCGAGAATAGAACGCAGGCCACGGGCGCCGGTTTTGCGCTCCAAAGCCCTGCGTGCCACGGCCTTGAGCGCATCGCTGCGGAACTCCAGGTCGACACTTTCCATCTCGAACAGCTTGGCATACTGCTTGGTGAGGGCGTTCTTCGGCTCGGTGAGGATCTGCACCAATGCAGCCTCGTCCAGCTCGTCCAGGGTAGCCAGAACCGGCAGGCGGCCGACGAACTCCGGAATCAGGCCAAACTTGACCAGATCGTCCGGCTCGACCTCACGCAGGGACTCGCCAACCTTCTTGCCCTCTTCCTTGCTACGCACTTCAGCGCCGAAACCAATGCCACCTTTGGTGGAACGGTTCTGGATGACCTTTTCAAGGCCCGAGAACGCGCCACCGCAGATGAACAGGATGTTGCGGGTGTCAACCTGCAGGAACTCCTGCTGCGGGTGCTTGCGCCCCCCTTGCGGCGGTACCGAGGCCACGGTGCCTTCGATCAGCTTCAACAGCGCCTGCTGCACGCCCTCGCCCGAGACGTCACGGGTGATGGACGGGTTGTCCGACTTGCGCGAGATCTTGTCGATTTCGTCGATGTAGACAATGCCCATCTGGGCCTTTTCCACGTCGTAGTCGCACTTCTGCAACAGCTTCTGAATGATGTTCTCGACGTCTTCACCCACATAACCGGCCTCGGTCAGGGTGGTGGCGTCGGCAATGGTGAACGGTACGTTCAACAGGCGTGCCAGGGTTTCGGCGAGCAGGGTCTTGCCCGAGCCAGTAGGCCCGATGAGCAGGATGTTGCTCTTGCCCAGTTCGACTTCGTCACCCTTCTTGTCACGCTGGTTAAGGCGCTTGTAGTGGTTGTACACCGCTACAGCCAGCACCTTTTTCGCGCGCTCCTGACCAATGACGTACTGGTCCAGGATGCCGCTGATTTCTTTCGGCGAAGGCAATTTGTGCGCGCTGCTCTCGGCCTGGGCTTCCTGCACCTCCTCACGGATGATGTCATTGCACAGGTCGACGCACTCGTCGCAGATAAATACCGAGGGCCCGGCAATCAATTTGCGCACTTCGTGCTGGCTTTTGCCGCAGAAGGAGCAATAGAGCAATTTGCCGCTGTCCTCGCCGTTACGGGTGTCAGTCATTCGATCGATCCAATCCGGTAGGCTTGCAACACAAGATGAAGGCAATTGCGGGCTTTTTCAAGTCCGCAGGTGGACGCTTCGCGCACCCACCTGCTCTGACCCCCCGGTTCAGGAGGCCAGTTGCCGCTTGTCGTAGACCGAGTCGATCAGGCCATACTCGGCTGCGCGCGAGGCGCTCATGAAGTTGTCACGTTCGGTGTCACGCTTGATGGTCTCCAGATCCTGGCCGGTGTGGTAGGCCAGCAACTCGTTAAGGCGCGCCTTGATATTGAGGATTTCCTGGGCATGAATCTCGATATCGGTCGCCTGGCCCTGGAAGCCGCCCAGCGGCTGGTGAATCATCACGCGCGAGTTCGGCAGGCAGTGACGCTTGCCCTTGGCACCTGCGGCCAGCAGGAAGGCGCCCATGCTGCAGGCCTGGCCGATGCAGATGGTCGAGACGTCCGGCTTGATGAACTGCATGGTGTCGTAGATCGACATGCCCGCGGTGACGGAGCCGCCCGGGGAGTTGATGTAGAGATGGATATCCTTGTCCGGGTTTTCCGCTTCGAGGAACAGCATCTGCGCTACGACCAGGTTAGCCATGTAGTCTTCAACCGGGCCAACCAGGAAAATCACTCGCTCCTTCAACAGGCGCGAATAGATGTCGTACGCACGCTCGCCACGGGCGGACTGCTCGATAACCATCGGGACCAGGCCGCCTGCGGCCTGGATGTCAGAGCTCTGCTGAATATAAGAATTGCGGGACATGTCCTGCGCTCACTCCCAAATAGTCATGGCTTGATAACGCACAAGCCAGCTCGAAGGCTGGCTTGTGGGGTTTTCCTACGAGAGAAAACGTATTACTCAGCTTCGGCAGGTGCCTGGGCTGGTTTTACGGCATCTTCGTACGAGACCGACTTGTCGGTCACAGTAGCTTTCTGCAGAACAGTATCTACAACTTGCTCTTCCAGCACAACCGAACGCACTTCGTTCATTTGCTGGTCGTTCTTGTAGTACCAAGCGATGACCTGCTCAGGCTCCTGGTAAGCCGAAGCCATTTCTTCGATCATCTCGCGAACCTTGGCATCGTCCGGCTTGAGCTCGAACTGCTTGACCACTTCGGCGACGATCAGGCCCAGCACTACGCGGCGCTTGGCTTGTTCTTCGAACAGCTCGGCAGGCAGCTGGTCAGGCTTGATGTTGCCACCGAACTGCTGAACAGCCTGGACGCGCAGACGGTTGACTTCGTTTTCCAGCAGGGCCTTCGGCGCTTCGATCGGGTTGGCGGCCAGCAGACCGTCCATGACCTGGTTCTTCACCTTGGTCTTGATTGCCTGGCGCAGCTCACGCTCCATGTTCTTGCGAACTTCGGCGCGGAAGCCTTCCAGGGTCGATTCCTTGATACCGAACTGGGCGAAGAACTCTTCGTTCAGCTCAGGCAGCACAGGGGCCGAAACGCTGTTGACGGTGATGGTGAACTCGGCGGCTTTGCCGGCCAGGTCCAGGTTCTGGTAGTCCTCAGGGAAGGTCACGTTGACAACGCGCTCTTCGCCAGCCTTGGCGCCCACCAGACCGTCTTCGAAGCCCGGGATCATGCGGCCGGAACCCAGTACCAGCTGGGTGCCTTTGGCAGAGCCACCGGCGAACGCTTCACCGTCGACCTTGCCAACGAAATCGATGTTGACCTGGTCATCGTTCTGCGCGGCGCGCTCGACAGCCTCGAAGCGAGTGTTCTGCTTGCGCAGCACTTCCAGCATGTTGTCCAGGTCGGCGTCGGCCACTTCGGCGCTCAGGCGCTCGACGTTGATCGACTCCAGGCCGGAAACGGTGAACTCCGGGAACACTTCGAAGATGGCGACGAACTCCAGGTCCTTGCCTTTTTCGAACGACTTGGGTTCAACGGATGGGGCACCTGCAGGGTTCAGCTTCTGCTCAACGATGGCCTCATAGAAGGAAGCCTGGACCAGATCACCGAACGCCTCCTGGCGTGCATCGGCTTCGAAGCGCTGACGGATCACGCTCATTGGCACCTTGCCTGGGCGGAAGCCGGCAACCTTGGCGCGCTTGGCAGTCTGTTGCAGACGCTTGTTGACTTCGTTCTCGACGCGCTCGGCCGGAACGGCGATGGTCATGCGGCGCTCGAGAGCGGAAGTGTTTTCAACAGAAACTTGCATGGATATTCCTCGTTGCACAGACGTTAGCCGGCGTTAGCCCGACTCCAGAATCAAGGGCAAGCATTCTAGTGAGTCGCGCGGCAGAAGTCACCCCACACGGGACGACGGGAAACCACGCCGGTCGATTAGCTTTCAAGGCCCGCACGGCGTGCCGCCGGGCCTCCTTCATCAAGAGCGGCACCCTGCCCATGGCGCAGTGCAGCCGTAATAACTTGTCAAACAACTGCCAGTGGCGAATTCGCTGCCTTTATTCAGGGTCGATTTCGTTGAACTGACAGTATTCTTCCCACTCCAGGCCCAGCGCCTCGGCGACCTCGCGGTGCGTTTCAAGGCGCATGGCCCGCAACTGTTCCGGGCTTTCGGCGATCAGTTGCAGCGCCAGCTCCCAGGGCTGCAGCCCCTGCTCCTGGGCCGCATCTTCGAACGCCCACTCGATTTGCTGGGCCTGCTCGCGCGCATCCAGCTCGCGAATCTCCTCGAGCAGCTGCGGGTTGGCGTCGGCAAATCGCTGCAGCGCCAAGGCCTGACGGGCTTCTTTTGCAATCATCGGGCTGTTCCTCTGCCGGCCAACGGGGCCGGTGCTTCAACCGGCTGAAATCTAACAGCTTTTATTGGGCTGCCACCAGAGCATTGCAAGGGGGGAATCACGAAGATTTTGTGCTGAACCGTGCAGTGCCCGCATGACGGAGCAATGAAAACAAAAAAGGCGCCTGATCTCACGACCAAGGCGCCTCTTTGAAATATGGGGTGGACGATGGGAATCGAACCCACGACAACTGGAATCACAATCCAGCGCTCTACCAACTGAGCTACGCCCACCATAGTGCGGTGTTACGGTACAACCTTACAAAAACATGGTGCGGACGAAGAGACTCGAACTCTTACAGCTTGCGCCGCTGGAACCTAAATCTGGTGCCAGAGCTTGGTCAATTCGCGAAACCCTTTAGATACAAGGGCTTGGCGCGCATCTTACACAGGTGGGACACACTATGCAACGCTAAATTCGTGTCCCAAGTGTCCCCATGTGTCCCGGTGTGTCCCGCCCCGTTTTGGGTGGGCCCACGGTCGCCGCTCAGGGCCTACTCTGCCCGAGCCACGAATCAGAAAATGTGTCCCAACTAGGCCGTTGTAGCCTCACCATAGTTGAAGAACGTGTCGCGCTCTACCGACTCAAAAGCGGTCGGCTGTGCCGGTGCTGCCTCTAGCGCATTGCGCGCCTGCATCAGATTTTCCGGTGCCAGATGCGCGTACCGGAGAGTCGTGTTGATGTTCTTGTGGCCCATCCAATGCTGGACAGAAGCCAATGGGACGCCACGCTGTACCAGGCGCGAAGCGCAGGTGTGGCGAAGCATGTGAACGATGAACTGCGGGTCTTCTTCCATGCCCATGTACGCGCGCAGAGTGGCCCACTGGTGACGCAGAGACGAAACGGTGAGCCCTTCAAATGTAGTCAGGTTCATCCGCCTGCGGTGCAGGATGCGCGCCACGCGACTGGTAGCCGGGATGGCACGGGCATCTCCATTCTTGGTCTGTCCGGCGTACAGGTGAATCATTCCTTCCTGGAAGTCAGGAGCACTGAGCCCGAGGAGTTCAGCGCGGCGGAACCCGGTGTCGACCGCCACAATGATGAAGTCATGAAGACAATTGAGCCCCAGGTGCTGGCACGCCTTAAGGACGCTGCCCTCCTCCTCCGTGTTCATCCAGCGGATACGGTGCTTGCCTTCTTTACGGCGGATCATACGCGGCACACTGAGAAGCCAGTTGTGGTTCACGGCGGTCTTGAGGACCATAGAAAGAAGCGAGAGCTTGCGGTTCACAGTCGAACCTGAGTTGCCCAGATCTTCAAACTCCAGGACCATTTCAGTAATGGTCTCGGTCGTGATGTCGCTCAGCAGCGTATCGGCCCCTAGTACTTTCAGCACGTTGCCGCCATTGAGTGTCATAGTTTTTTCAGACTTGCCACCCTTCCACTCCAGGCGGAATGTCAGGTCGTAGGCTTCTTGAAGGGTCTTGCGGGATTTCAGCGGGGAGATGGTGCCGGTGCCTTCGCCACGTACCGCCTTGGGTAGCGTGGCCCTCCTTGCGAGCTCTCTGGCCTCATCGGCCTTCGCCTCTTCCTCTGTGGCGAACGTTTGTCGGTAGCGGTCGTTACGTGACCCAAGCGAGACTAGATACCTATTTCCCTTCCTGTATATGGGCATTTTTGTCCTCTGATTCGAACAAGTTTTCGATGAATTTGCGCCCGGTGTCAGTGAACACCAGTTGCTTTTTACGCCAATCGTTGGGGTCTTCCTTAGCTACCAGGAAGCCCAAACCAGCGTCAGTGCGCCCACCACGCCCGTAGCTCGCAGCGTAGCGGGATGCGACAGCTACACCTACCCCAACCAAGTCGGCCATTTCCGAGATACCTACAGGCTCCTTCTGCTGGGCGAGAGTGAGCAAATAGATGACTTGCCGGATGGGCATTTTGGGGTCAAGGTCGTGGAACTTCTCAAGTGCCGTGACCAGGCTTGTGATCTGTGCGCTGTCCATGTTTCTTAACTACCACCTTGTTGAAAACCAAGTGAAGGCCCAGGAGCCAGATATGATTCTCACAGATGGAAAAGTAATAGTCAAGGAATATTCCCGAACGCGAATATGTTTCGAGGAAGAATTCCCATCCGAACAATGTCAAAAACACGCCTTTGGATCCTTTTGGTGAGCCAGTGGCGGATAATTGTCACAAATGGAAAGGTATTGTTCAAGTGACATTTGCCGTGCTAACGAATTCTCCCTTGAGAGACCTTATCACCTACAAAATTGAAAAATCCGGGGAGTCTACGCTTCGTGAAACCTCCGCGATACTGTCACACTGTAAATTCATACAGGCCGTTCCTAGCGATCTAAATTCGGCTTGGGGGCTGCGCGGTGGTAAACGGAACGATGCGGGGCAGTTCGGTGCTGTTGGAAGCTGTCTGGATACCAGGACCTCTCCGACATGGTGTAGCCACTAGCGGGTTAAGGCTGGTCATTTAAAGAAAGCTTCATCTC
Organism: Pseudomonas sp. UBA6699; assembly: GCF_002454615.1. Lineage (NCBI taxonomy): Bacteria > Pseudomonadati > Pseudomonadota > Gammaproteobacteria > Pseudomonadales > Pseudomonadaceae > Pseudomonas > Pseudomonas sp. UBA6699. The sequence continues at coordinate 24,484 of NZ_DKJF01000129.1, read as the reverse complement.
TTACCCGTAGAAATTTTCGCCGGCACCCTGCGGTGGCTGCAAAGCCCGCCAGGACGGACCCTGACGAGCTCGACTCGCTCAAGGCTCGGAAATCGAGGCACACTTCATCTTCGTCACGGCCCATTCCCGCCGTCGAGCCAGAAAAATTTAGAGTGATTAGTCAAAACAATAAGCATAAAGGTTCCTTGGAAATTTGTTGCGAATATCCTTGCGTGCAGACATTAGCCTGACTATTACTTAGCTCTTGAAGATGGGGAGATGGCAAAATGCAACCAAGATTCGTTATCGTTCCAGCAGTACCTATCGAGAATGAATCCTTTCAAATCGGAAATCGTTTTTACGCCGCTACAAGCTCCGGGGGATTCGACATTTATGACAATCAAGAAAAAATAAGATTAAAGCGGGGTTTCCCTAACCGAGCGAAAGCCATAGAAGAATGCGAGAAGATGATAAATAATTCGCGCAATCCTTCCGAGTTGTTTCCTGTAATGCGGACGGAATAATAAAAACTTAAGGGACCTAGTGCCATGAACCCATCCACGGACAAGATCGACATATATTATGGCGCTATTGCAATTGCCACTGCCCTTTTATTCATTTGCATGGCCTATGAGTTTTCGGAGGCGCAATTGATATGGGCAATCCTACGCCACCCCTAGAATTACTTTTAATTTTTGTAGGGTCGCTGATTGGAGTCGGCCTGGCGACAATCCTTCTCCACTGGATTGTTTAGCCAGCAGCACCACAAAGCATCAAGGCCCAGCGATCCAGCCCCAGAGGCCTGCCGCCCTGGTGCGTTGAATGGAGATTTGAAAATGGCTAGCAAGCTGACTGCCGCTAAACAAGCGAAGCGGTACAATCACGAAGAACGCAAAAAGCTTATTGATGAGTATTTAAATTCTGGTGTCCCCCTAAGTAATTTCTGCAAGACCAAGGGGCGCCCCTCATACCAGGCGATGAAGTTGTGGCTCAACACACCTTCAACCACCAGCAAAACTAATAGCCAGGAATTTTTCACCTCCAGCACTCCTGCTAGCGATGATAGGAATGACCCAACCGAGCATGAGCTTATCCAGTCAATAGCCAATAGTATTGCCCATCTGGAAATCCGTCTCGCTGCCCTCAAGGAAGAACTTGAAAAATTAATAATACCGCCAAGCAGTAACAACGCCGATTTCCATCACCTGCATTAACATAAAAAAAGCGATTGTAAGTTGAATATGTGAGCCGTGATCGAATTACTAGCAGGAGAAAAACCTGTACACATTTCAATTCCTGTACAAGAATTAATCCGCTTGTCGCTTTCCTTCCGAGCAGCACGAAAAATCGTTGCGCAGATATCCTCCTGCGCTATGGTGGACAGGACATATAAGATTGCGCCGTAGGAGACCGACATGCGCATACGGGGTGACGTATTTTGGAACTGGGCTGACCCTACGCTACACCATCGGACTCATGACGAAGCTTTGGACAACGGCACGACAATTGATGTGCAGGTGCGGCTGTCAAGAACGGGCAATACGCAGATGTTCATCGGTGTGTACGCAAGCACCGGCATGGCCCTTCATGAAGAAGCTTTCGATTCCCGTCCAGGTGAATCCATGACCAGAGCATTGGCTTGGGGCGTGGGACGTGCACGGCGTTTAGCAGCGGACAGCCACGTTAGCAAACGATCCGTGGCTTGAGGCCAGTAAGGCCATCAAGTTTTTCTTGGTCATGGCTGGGATAACTGATCTCAGGCCCAGCCAACCAAGATCCTGCGCCTTAATCCATCCTCGTCGTCCCTCCCACTTAGATAGTCGGTTTCTGCGAATCTCGTCCTCCCGCATGTAGTCCCACCGCTTAGCTCTACGCAAAAAACAGATAGCCGAACGTCCACACGCTCAGGATTTGCCGCTGAGGGCCCAAAAAAGCCCCACAAAGGGCCGGTGGTGGCCGCCTGTGAGGCTGAGAAGGTGGAGCGCGGGATTCTTAATCTGGTGACAGGCCCTGTGTTTACTGGGGTTTCCGGCCATGCGGGACACATTCCGGGACACACTGGGCTGCCGCTGGGCCACTTGGGGCCTGCCCGGAGGTTTCCTGAGGGTGGATTCTGACCGCTCGCTGGGGGCACCGGGGGGTAGTCGCGGCCTATCAATTTCGAGGTGAGCTCTCAAATTTTTGCAGCAAAATCATTTGGCTCCGCTCGCTGGTACTATGGTGGCTTTTAGGAACCACTCAGAGGGACGCAATTGAAATTTGTAGCGCTGGCTTTGCTTTTATGTGTAGGGGCCGCAGATGCCCAGGCCGCAGTGAACGGCCGGTTTAGGCAACTGGGTATTGGCACGATGGGGTGCGGGGAATTTGTCCGTGCGGCTAACGACAACATCATCCAGGACGGTGTAGGGATATGGCTGAGTGGTTACTTCACGGCCTACAACAATGTGAAGGACGGCAACGATGATGTGACCAAAAAGACTGGCCCCGACGATTGGACCCTCTGGATACAGCGCTGGTGCCAACAGAATCCACTGAACAACGTAGGCAGTGGCGCTGAGGCCTTGCTGATGACCTTGAGGGCCGATGCGATCCATCTGCCTTCTGCTCATAAAGGAAGGTGATGGTGATGTTCTTCTATTAAGGACCACTAGAGATGAATCAGTGACTGCATCTCCATGATAGACCATTAGGAAACCTCAGTTAGCCCCCCTACCCCCCATAAAGAGAGTGGAAAGGTAAGGTTCCCAATGGTCATCATCAGCAGTCAAGCCATGACGGACACACTGAGGTTTCCCTGCAGTCCGAACAGTGTCCGGCACCACGTAAGCCGTGATGTAGCCCCCGGATGAACGTCTCCGTCATCCTATTGTGGTCCCTCGGGGACTTGGCGGCGAACGTGCAGGGAACGTGCCTACTTACAAGACAAGCGCTCAGCCACGATGGAGCCCATTATCTGCCGACCACGTTCGCCAGGCGCATCTTGCACACGCTTCGCCGCTTCGGCCTCAGTCTCCACCCAGGTGACGGAGACCTCCTTTCCGGTCCCAGCGATGTCAGCGGTGAACCGCGTGAACCCAACATAGGCTCCGAAGCCGTTCTTTCCGTTTGCGGAACCGCAGATATACCGATGCGGCTCAGTCCCTTTGATCTTAAGGTCTTTGAATTGAACGGCATCGGGGTCGCGGAACTGAGCGGCAATCTGAGGCTTAGCAGCGTTGATAGTAGGGTCGCCGCCATCCGAGCATCCCGAAAGAACGACCATCAGGAATGCTGAGCCAATGAGTAATCGCATCATTTTCCTCCTTGAGAATGGCGGATTATGGCTCTTTGCTGGCATCTGTGGCTACCGGGCTCCGGCGTTGCCTCCCATCCAGCCTTTGTTGCGCTGAGCGCGGCCCAGTACGTGGCCCATGAATTTCTTCAATTCGGCGTCCATGTTCTTGGTCCGCATCTCCTGGACAGCCTTGTCGTTGTCCCGAGCCATGTGGTCTACCCAGTACGCCACGGCCATCGCCAGGGCATCGAGCCGGTCATCATGAGACAAGGCCCCACGGTCGCGTGTGAGGCGCGTGAGCTGGTAGAACAAGCTGTACTTGATGTCAGCCTGGGCCGACTCAAAGTCCCGCTCAATCAGCTTCTGGTCCACGATGAGCCGGTGCTGCGTGAGGACGGGTTCCAGGGTGTCGATGATGCGCTGCTCTTTCTGCTGCGAGTGCTTCACCTCTTCGACCAGGCAGCGGTGATGCTTCTGCAGGATCGGCTGGAAGAGCTTGGTGTACATGCCGTCACCGAAGTTGGCTTCGATGATGATGTGGTTTGCTTGATGAGCCTTGGCGATCTTGGCGAGCGTCTCCAGTGTTTCATCGGAGTAGCCACCACGGAGGCCCCCAGCGGCCACCAGGAACAGGTTGCCCATGAGGACTTTCACCACGGCATAGCCGGTTTCGTCTTGACCACGGCCCGAGGGGTCAATAGCCATCACGCATCCGGTGTACTCGCTCATCTCGCTGGCGTGCCACATAGGCCGGTAGAAGCGGTCCCCGGTGAGCGCAACGGTGGGCATATCGTTGATGCAGAGTTCAGGCGATGCAGCCCAGGCCAACTTGACGTGGGCCATGATCGGGTTGAGGTTCATCACCATCAGGTCTTGGACCTTGAGAGGGAACTTATCACCGTCACTGAGGCTGGTGTCCAGCATGAACTGGAGGGCGAAGCCAGCGCGGCCGTAGGAGGCCATACGCTCCATCAGGTCTTTCTCATCGAACCTTCGTGGGTCCGTTGGCTTGCCCGATAGTGTTGGGTCCGCTTCCATCGCTTGCGTGATGAATGGGGCCAGGCTGCCTTTGTAGTGCGGCACCTTCTGGAGTGTCGGATACAGCGCGGGCCACACACGGATCTCATAGCCGCGCTCGGGGAGCCGGTTGTACAAGGACATCTCGCACTGAGGCGTGCCCAGGTAAATGATGCGTGCCGACTGGAGCGGCTTGAGGATCGCATCGAATTCCTTTACGGCCTCGGACAGCTTGTCCCGCATCATCTGCGTGGCAGAGTTGTTCGGGATTTCGATGTCGTCCGCAATGATGATGTCAGCACGGGAACCAGTGATCTGGCCCATGATGCCCACGGATTTAACCGAGGGGGACTGGTCAGGCAGCGCGGGGGCAACCTCAAACGCTACCATCTTGTCGATCTGATCCGGCCCCGGCTTGAGGTGCTGGAGCAAAGGCATTTCGTGGATGAGGCGTTTGACGAAGGTGGAGAAGGCATCGGCGCGTGCGCTGGAGGCGGACACTACCAGGATGCGGAGTTGGGGATTTCGCCACAGGAGCCAGCACACGAACGCGGCTGTGACCCATGACTTGCCCACTCCTCGGAAGGCTTCAATGACGCATCGCCGGGGACCATGTTGTAGGTATCGGGCGATGTCGTATTGGACGGGGGTGGGTTCAGGGAGGTTGAGGTGTTTCCACACCAAGTAGATAAACTTTCGAAAATCCTCCTGGGCGGGATGGACTTTAACGCGGTCAGCCATACGGCAAAGAAACTCCTTGGGCCCACGCAGGAACGAGCCAAGGCAAAACCGTAAGGCAGCCCAGGACGCGCCTGGGGGGCACCTGTTATTGTTTTATGGATTGGTTAGAAATAAAATCTGAGCTTACGCCCATCAACTACATAGCAGGGATGAAATGAACGCTCGCTTAAAGGAACAAAACACTCAACTCCCGCCCGCATTTCACTCTAGCTATGAAGCTTGTTTCACCGCACACGACATCGCTGTACAAATGCTAAAGTCGGGCATGGAGCAAAGAATATTTGACATCCCGATTGACAATGAATACCTCCGAGCGCACGAAGTCCCGGTAGAAGACATTTCAACTTGGCTAGACAGCATTGCAGACAAGTCAAAAATCCCAGACCTACTCATAAGCAGAATGTTCCCAGCCATCCTTTCCGACATGCTTCATTATGTATTTGAAGCACTAGAAGCTTCACGCAAAGGGAAGCTCGCCGTAGCCTACACACTACTGCGCAAACCGTTGCAGGATAATTTATTTGTTCTAGAAGCAATTGTTGATGACCGCGACTCATTTGCTGAAAAATTCTCATATTCCCCGCCGAAGCTCGACCACGGTAAGAATGGTGGCCTTGATGGGCACAGGGCGAGAATCCAGAGAGTACTCGACAAGGTGGGTAAGGCCGATGCATTCAATGCGGATTTCCTTACCCAGTTGAGATACGATAAAAGCAACTCTGATAGCTTTGACGGCTTTTGCAACAAAGCCACGCACTTGTTTACAACAAAAACAGCAATCGTAACCAAACCCTATCAAGCGAATTTCATTTTCTCTTCTTATCGAGATACGGTTAGCCAGTGGTCCTACCTTTACAGCAGATTGCCTTACGTCCTTCTGTACTGCATATCAATCCTGGAACACATATCTGGAAGATTCGCACTCACCCCAGCAGACTACTCAAATGATATGGATAGAAGACTGAGCGCTGGCTACATATTGAGCCTCACTGCTGTTAGCGATGAATTTAAATCAGACCATCTATACGCCCTCGCAGAGTCAAAACTTGGCTGGCTTTACAAGCACTGTGAAGAATCTGAATTCCCCTTTGATGACACTGAAAGCATAGATATAGAAGCTCTGATTAGGATGGCGGAAACGGGGGCTTTTCCTGGCGAATCAGAAGAGAGAGTCCAAATACGCGATACTTTTTATCGCGAGTTAAGCGAAGCACTCAAAGCTGAATATGAGAAGCTAGCGTGACAACGTAACTACATTGTCATCGTCAAACACTGGGAGGTCGCTAAGGTCTCCCATTGTGGTTCCCTTCGGGGCCAGGGATTCAATCTTGTTGTCTTTCAGAAACTGGCGGATGACGTTGAGATAGGCCGGTGCAGGTGGCGAACGCACCAGCTTTCCCTCCTCCATCACCCCTTCGCCGTCGATGGTCACGGGGACGCCACGCATGATTTCTAGACACCACACGGCGAACTCGTTGTGGACTACTGCAAGTTCCTTTTCGGTTGCTCTATCCGAGGACATGGTGGACTACCATTTCGAGTGCTTTGGGAAAGCCGAGGTAGTTCACGGCCATGGTGATAGCTACGCCCAAGGCGAGCCATTTGATTTGAGTGAGGTTGTCCTGGATGTTGGTCAGGGCCTCATTCAAGGCTTCGGTCATCTTCTGGACCACGCCCAGTTCTTTTTCTTGCGCCTCCACGCGGACCTCAAGACGGGTCACGCGACGGTCGATTGTTTCGCTCATTGCAGTTTTCCAAGTGGTGGCCCCCGGTCTCCCGAGGGCGAATCAATTAAGAGGTTGTGGTGGTCTGGACCCATAGGGCCGTCTGGGCTTCCCCGGAGAGCCTGAGCGCCTCCTGGAGTTCGGCCTTGGTGGCCTGGATGGTGCTGTTGTTCGCAAGTACCCAAGTGATGGTGTCGGTGTCGCCCAGGGCAACAATGGAGCGAGCCATGCGGTTCTGGCTGGCCTCATCGCCGTTGAAGGTATTACCTGCGGTGGTGGTTACTGTGATGGCAGCAACGGCATCGGCGCGGCTCAGAACGAACTCCATCCGTGTGGTGGAGCTGGAGACCACAAAGTCCCCTACGGTCCCGAAGTCGCCTGCTACTGCGCGTGTGAATAGCTCGCGCCCGTAGTCGTGAGTGTCATCCTGGCTGGCCGTGAATGGGGCCTCACCAATCCCCGTGAAGGTGACAATGAGGGTCACGGCGGTTTTGTCAGCGTTGGCATAGGCCGGGCCCGAAGCCGTGGTGTACACCGCTGGAGTGGTGCTGGTGGTGCTGGTATCAGTCATTACGCTACTCGCAACATAACAGTGGCCTTGTAGCCGGAGGAAAGGTATCCGCACACCATCCAGGTGCCGGATGCCGTGACGGAAGATTGGTAGTTGTAGGAGCCGTAGTAGATGGCAGAGCCAGCCAGGAGTGTGCCTGGGGCGTAGTTGCCGTTCGCCCACATGAAGGCGTAGGTGCCGACTGCGCCCACTGCGAGCTGGCCGGTATACGCCCCTAAGTTGCCCGCATGGATGATTGGGTAGGACACGTCTCCCATGGACCAGCCTCCCACCTTGAACACGTTGTCCGTGTCGATTCCCAGGTAGCAGGCGTACTGCCCCTCGCGAATGAAGGCCATGACGGCGGACGCATAGTCGTTAGAGCCGTTACCAATGGTGAGTGCGTTGGCTGCACCACTAGAGGTGATATTGGCGATGGCGGGCGGGTTGCCTGATGCAAAGCGCATCCCCGTTGTGTCGTGCGTCTCTCCTGCCTTGAGGTAGTCAGCGATAGCAAAGTGAGCGCTGTTGTACACCGTGAGCCAGCCGGACCAGGTAGTTGCTGCCGTGGCGTAACGGAAGAAGCGCTCAGTGCCTGAGGAGAACTCCTGGCAGATGGCGGTCAGCGCCGATGAGTCCTTCCACTGCGCATGATTCACTAGGACGCCGTAGGTAGGGTCGCCTAGACCTGGGATAGCTAACCCTGCTGGCCCCCCGGAGATGAACCCCACCTGGGTGCCTGTGCCGTACAAGTCCGCTGGGGTTGCAGCCGCCATGGTGGTGCTTCGGAAGTCCACAACGGCCCCCAGGCCATGCGCCAGGTGGGACGGGAAGTATTCCAGCCCTGTTTCCGTGGAGTTCTGCCGAAGAGCCTGGAGCGCCTCCCCCGTTGCGGCAGGCAGCTTCAAGCTCGCAGCGTAACCGGCTGCCTGCTGCTCAGACGTTGCGGCATTGGTCTCGCTGGTTTTCGCAGCGGTCTGAGAGGCGGCACAGGCTGTCTCCGATGCCGAAGCTGCGGCTGCCGAATTCGCGGCATTGGTTTCGCTCGTTTTGGCAGCCGTTTGGGAAGCTGAGGTTGCGGCTTCTGCGGCCTGAGTGATGGTGTTGAGGTCGTTCACAGCAGTCGTGTGAATCGCCTCCAGGTCACTGTTGGCGGCTGTACGGATAGCCGTGGTCTTGTCGATGGAGTCCTGCTCAATCGCGAGCATGGTGTTCTTGAAGTTGACGTTCATGTAGTTGAGCGTCATCAGGTCTTGCTCATCTACAGGGTCTGCGAAGTCAGTGGCGCGGACGCCTTGCCCATCCCATACACCATCAGCGGTCAGGTGGATGCTGGCCTGGGTGCCGTCATACGCCTCCTGGGCGCAGTACAGGTTGTACGTGACCATCAGGTCCAGGTCGGCTTCCAGGAGCGTGGAGCCATCCTGGAAAGAAACAATGGCGGAATCCTTGGGAGTGATCCGGCGAATCTCGACCACGCTACCAGCGACAGGCGCGGAGGCGATCTTGATGGTGTACGAATCTACCCATGTGAAGGCCGTGACCACTGTATCTACGGACACCTGGATGTGGGCCGTGTCCAGGTATGGGAAGTTGAAGGGAAAGTTTGTGGTTGCTCCGTCCGCTTTCAACTGGACGTAGCTGTAGGGTGTGTAAGCCAAATAGAGGGTTCCAAAAAAGAAAACCCCAGCCGAAGCCGGGGTTCCCGTAGAGGTGGTTGTGTCAGTGCTGCTTCGAGCCGGTTGGGTAGTCGTTGGCGATCATGTTCAACATGGTGCTAACGGGCGCTACGTTGTTCAGCGGCAGGAGGCGAGCCCAGTTCTTGATGTCCGAAGCGGACGTTTGGGAGTCATCAGAGAGCCCGTTCTTGACGAGCTTCTTCATGGAGATGAGGCCGTTGATGGCCTGATAGGTTGGGTTGGAGACAAAGCTGGACAGGTCGCTGGTGGTCCGCATCCCCGAGAACAGCGGGTACGGAGACACCGTGTCATAGAGGTTTGGCAGAAGAGAAGCCTGAGAAATTTTGCCGAAGCTGTTGGCCACAATCTGACCGGGGGCCATACGCTGGTCCAGGAACTTCTGGCGGTTCTCCTCATTCATCCCCATGGAATCCAGCATGGTTCGGCCCATGTAGGTCAGGCTCGCCAGGAATCCCCCGTGCAGGACAGTGGACAACGTGGCCCAGTCCCGGTGGTTCGCGGCGAATAGCATGGACTTGTTCCAGCCGTGCATGGTGAAGGCCATGAACTGGAACATGGCTTTTCCTAGTGTGGTCCCCATGAGTGGAATCATGGAGCTAAGGTCGTTCTCCTGGATGACACGGCGAGACTCACGGTGCATCGCAGTCATGAACCTGGAGTAGTTCTCAGGGGAGTCCTTAACCCAGGCCCCGAAGTCCAGCTTATGGGAAGGCCCGAAGGCACCATTCCGGGGAGTGCTGTATTTCTTGAGGTCCGCCAGAACGCCGTTCGCTTGGTCTCTGCTCATCCCCATCCAGGCCAGTCGGTCATCGGTGAGGAGCTTGGACGCCGCACCATTGGCGTGATTGACCCAGTGATTCACCAGGGCGATAGCATGGATGCGCTTCTGCTGGATCATGAGCGGTGTCATGCCGGTGTAGTCCAGGACGCCTTTGGCGACCTTGCGTAGCCCGTTGTCCACGGCATCCAGCTTGCGGTTGAACGCGGTGTCACCGTTATGGCGAACCCAATCGTCCTTGGCGCTGAAATTCAGGCGGGCCACGTAGTCAGCCCCGGCACCTCCGATTGTGTTCTCCAGGTGGTCCAGGAGGTCATCCGGGGCTTTGCCGGTGGCGATGTCACGGCGCAGTGCTCGGAGAGTGGGCACGGCCTGGAGCGTGGCCTTCCATCCCATGGACCCAGTGATCTGCGACAGCTCGGAGACTTGGTTCCATACCGCCCCGCCCATGAGGCGGATGACGTTGAAGTTACGCCACATTTCCAGGCTCTTGTTGAGCGTGGAGAACTCCTCCATCGGGAGGCCCTGGATGCGATCGAAGGCGAACTTCAAGTCCTTTCGCATACCGGCCACGTTCGCGCCTGGGCGCATCCCTTCCCCGAACTTGTTCTCCGTGGCGGCCATGATGGCCTTTTCGATGTCCTGCCCCTTGTACACGTCCAGGTGCTTTGCAAGGGCTACGCTCCCTGCCATACGGCGCAGGTACGGCTCCACTACTTCGAAGGCGTTGGTGTGGATGAAGTCGTTGAGAGAAACAGCGCTCTTCGTCCCATCGGCACCTGTCCAGGTCTCGGTGTGCAGCTCGTTCACGGAGTTCCGGTTCTTGAGGCTTGAGGCAGTACGCCCCGCATCAGTCCCCTTCGTGGGCAGCATATCGTCCATGACCCGGACGGCCTCCTCTTCGGAGTAACCGCCATTGAGCATCAGCGAGTGCTTCAAGGCTTCCCGGTCGGTGCCCATCATCATGGAACCCATCGCGTCCTGCGTGCGGTTCGCATGGGCCTCTTCGATAGTCCGAACGTACCACTTCGCCCAGCGGTTGGCGGCCTCATCCGAGATGCCCTCACGGGCTCCCTGATACGCCCTAGCCCACCAGCCGGTGACAGCTTCGTGGCCCCAGGTGTTGACCATGGAGTTCCACTTGTTCACGTCATGCTTTCGCGGGAGGTAGTTCGGGTTCTTTTCCAGGGTGCCGACCACGGAGGTAGCGCCCGTGTCGGAGTCACGGATTTCCGTTTCAGTCAGGCCCAGCTTGATCCGCCCTTCATCCTTGAGCGGATTGTTGATGTAGTCCGCCACATGGTCCAGGGTCTTGCGGATGGCCTCACCAGCACGCACTACCTCATCAGGGAAGTCAGCATCCCGGCCCCGGATGAAGTCCGACACCAGGCTACCGAAGTGGTCAAATGCCTCAGCCTTCTGGTGCCACTTGAAGCCGTTGGCCTGGAACCACTTCTGGAACTGCGGGAGCGAGGTCTTCTTCATCTGCGTGGCCCAGCCCTCTGCCCACTTCGTCGTGTCGTCCCAGGCATTGGGCCCGACCACGGAATGGTCCTTGTAGCCAATGGACGTGCCGAAGAGCTTGGCGGCCAGCGCACGGACTGCGGTTGGAGAGTCAGCTTTGCCGAGCTTGTTTTCCAGACCGAGGCCCCAGCCGAACGCTTCGGGGATGTGTGCAGCCTTAGCGGCCTGAGCATCCACGCTGCCTTCCAATGCGGGGCTGCGCACCGTCCTGGACACGCCTCCTGGGCGGGTAAGTGGGTTCGCCAGCTCCACCAGACGGGACAAGGCGTTGTGTTCGTTTTTGCCGATTCCCAGCAACTTTCGTAGGCCCCCGACAAAGCGGTCCCACAAGGAAGCATCGGGCTTGCCTGGAAGGGCCTTCCCCTTGAGCCACTGTTGGAACCGGGCATTAGTCAGTCCGTAGGCGATCATCTCCTTGGGGTTGTCCAGGTTAATCCCCAGGCGGCCCTCCAGAGCGCTCTTCCAGTGTTCCCCGAACTCACTCTGCGCAGCCTTGAGCATCGAGCCGTGCAGCGTGCTGAGGTCCGTAGTGGCCTTGCTGATCTGCGGGTCCGTGGACATCAGGCGGTCGCTGGTGGCGTGCATCTTGTACACGGTGGCTGCGTGGACCAGCTCATGCACGAAGGTTTCTTCATTCAGGCCAGACAGGTCCGACAGACGCCCGGTGGGGCTCATGTAGGAATGGCCCCGGAGGAACATTTGAATGCCATCCCCGGTGGACTGGTGCGGGGTGAGAACCGCGCCCTTAGCAGTTTTAATCACCGCGTCCATCGCCGCATTGCCAAACTTCTGGCCCTTTTCGATGACCTTGAAGTTCATCTTGCGGAGGTCCACAGCCTTGAGGACACGGTTCAGCACTTTGACCGTCTCGGGGTTCTTTGAATACGCCCGGACGTAATCGGCCAACTGGCTCACGCGGTTGACGCCACTGGGGAGGATCAGGTTGTCATCCCGGCCGCCACTGGCTTCGTAGCGGGGGGTGTCCCACTCTTCGCTCCAAGGCTGCTTGCGCCCAGGGGTACCCACTGATGGTTCCTGCGGCTCATCCCGTGGCTCACCCGCTGCCGGTGGTTCCTCTGGTGCCCGTGGCTCCTCGGGCGGCAAGTCCACGGTCTTGGGTTCCTCCCCCGGCGAGTGGATGCGGGCGGAGCCTCCGTCCTCAGTCCGCCAGATAATGGCGTTGCCAGGGGTGTTCTTCGTGTCCACGTCCTGGCCGAACCTGCGGAGAAACTCAGGCTGGCTCAGCGCGCCTTCACCGGGGCGCATGAGGCCCGAATCGGTAAGCTCCTTGATTTGCGCCTTGCCGGACTCCTGGCGGCCCCACTGGGCCAGGCGGGCGTTTTCCTCAGCCAGCGGCCCCTCTACGTGAGCGAGGCTACCGCCAATGGCCCCGAGGCCCAGGCCCATCGCAGCAGAGATGTACAAGTCGTCATCCGTGCGGAGCGGGTTGTATCGGTTCATCAGCGCGTCATAGCCCACGTTGGTCCCAGCCCCAACCACGCCCATGCGGACTGCGTTGGCAATCCGTGAGCCAGCCGTGAGTAAGCCTTCGCCGCCCATACCGGGGACAAATCCGATGAGCGTGGGCAAATCCACCAGCCCGCCGACTAAACGGCCCCCGAAGCCTGCGACTCCCATTTCAGACAGCTTCTGCTCATCCTGCATGGACTGCTGCATACGGGAGCGCCGGAAGTCAGCATCGGAGTCACTTGTGGCCTGGAGGATGTAGTCCCAGTTCTTCTCGGGAATGCCCTCCAGGTACTTGCCAGCCTTGTCGTTGTCCCAGGAGAAATTCCAGTCCGTCGATTGGGTGCCCCTGTCCCGCCACCAGTTCACCACGGAGTTGTCCGAGGCGAAGCCCAGGGCCAGAGCTTGGGGGATATTCTCTACGTTGTTGATGAGCCCCCCGTTCTCTGCCCGCTGCTGGGCCTGCATCTGCACCAGGTCCGAGGCGGAAGTGCTCTGATCCGGGTTGACCGAATCGCCGGAGGTGAAAGCGGAGGACAGGGGGTCAGGCTTTCCCGAGGGGGTCTGCCCTGCTGCGGGCGTGGTGCCGTTGAACTTGCTCAGGTAGTCCCGTGTTTCCGGCCAGGGACTCCCTGCGGCCAGCGCCTTGGCAGCCCGAGGGCCGCCGTTGTAGTCGGCCAGGGCCATATCCATGTTGCCGTTGTACTTAGCCAGGCTGTCCCGCATGTAGCGCCCAGCGGCATCAGCGGCCTGGGTGTAGTCGTGGGGGGCAGTGACGCCGTATGCCTTTTGAGTGGCGGGCATCAGTTGGAACGGACCTTCGGCACCCTTGCCGCTTTCGGCATCGAGGTTGAACGATGATTCCTCACCGCTCATTTTGAACAGCGTCCCTTGAGGGAGGCCATATTGTTGCTCGGTCGAATCAGTGATTTTCCGGGCATCTTCCAGAGAAATTTGAGTCATTACTTACCTTTGTTATTGGAGGTACTGCGGGTCAATAGGATTCAGCGCACGCTGCACTTCGGCGGCATGTTCTGCATTAGCTGCGGCTGTCTTAGCCTTGAGGTCTGCGGCGTAGGTGTTGCCGATCCACTTCTCCACCTGTTGGCGGGAGTAGTTGAGGACTTGGTGATTCACGCCTGTGAGGGGCACTCCCCCGGTCCACATGGTGTAACCGCCTCGGTCATTGGGCTCCATGCGGATGTTCCCCTTGCCGATGTCTTGGTCATCCGCGACCTTCCCTGGCACCTCGTCAATGAAGCGCTCTACCCACTTCCCCCGGTCTTCTCCCTTGGGGACTTGAGGCAGGTCTTTATTCAGGTACAGGGTGTTGTTGATGTTCGTGGAGACATTCGGGTCTTGCAGGTACTGCACGGTGGCCTTCACTGCGCTGGCCGCATCGGGCACCTGACCGGACTTGAGGAGGAGTTCCGACCTTCGCCGGATGTCCGCCTGGACTGCCGTGAGGTTCGTCTGGTCATTGCCCCAAAGCCCCTCAGCCCAGTGGACAGAGCGAGATAGGAAGCCGGGGTTCACCACGTCATTCACAGCGCTCGCTACGTTGGCCTTCATGGCCCCCATATCGGCCTCGGTGACACCGGAGTTGCCGCCCTGATAGACCAGGGATGCCGCTGAGTTGGCATCGGGGAATCCGCCCTTCTCCATCAGGAACTGGATGTCGGAGAGCTTCTGGTATGCCCCACCGGCAAGCTGCTGGGCGTATGCGGGGTTCACCGCGTTGATGTGGTTGAAGGTATCGATTGCGCCTTGGCCCTGCTGGTTAAGCTGGCCCTGCTGCTTCCCGTCCGGGGTCCAGCCGAGGGACGCCAGGTTGGTGAGACCCGATTGGAGAATGCTCTTCCACTGCGGGTTGTCCACCTTGTTCGTGGAGTAGAACTGCACCTGCTTGTCGAACGGCATCTGCTCCTGCTGGACACGGTTTGCCATGTACTGCTGGGCGTACTGCTCGGTCTCGAAAGCCTTCATCTTGCCTTCGGGGCTCATCACCTGCTGGGGCGGGAGGTACGCCAGGTTGCCTTGGTCGATGGCTACCCGCGTGGATTGCTGGGCGTTCGCCATGGACTGCTGGGCGGTGGACAGAAGCTGGAAGCGGTTGATGTTGTTCTGCCGCTGATTCAACTGGGACTGGCTATGGTTGATGACAGCGTTCCAGGTGCTGGCTGTGACCCACCGTTCGTTCTTCTGCGCCCAGTCATTGAAGCCCTTCTGGTCCAGTTCACCGGCATCCGCTTGGGTCAGGAACGGGCGAATCTCATCATCCACACGCTTGCGCTGGTTCTGGTCATCCATGCTCTGCGCGTGGAGGCTCACTTCGGCAGCGGTGGTGCCGCCCAGCGTGGACGCCACAGTGGCACCGGATGACAGCTTCTGAGCCAGGAGCGCATCCACCAGGGACTTGTTCCCGGTCTGCGCGATCTGGACCAGCGTGTTGTTCAAGGTGGTCTTGCGGGCATCGTCCCGGAGTAACGAGGTGGACGACAGAAGGTTGAATCGACTGGCGATGGCCTGGGCGGCTTGGTCAGTGGTGCCGTTGAACTGGTTCCCAGTGACATCCCCGACCACGTTCATGAGGTTGTCGCTGGACTGCTGGATGCCCTCGGTGATGGCCTTGGCGTTCATCGTCCGTGCGTTCGTGTCGAACACGTTCATGCGGAAGGCGTTATAGCCCTTGTCGAAGCCCGCCACGGCAAACTGGTTCTGCCCCTCAAGTGCCTCATTGCGGCTCTTCGTGAGGTATTCGTCCACCTGCTGCGGGTCGGTGAACTGGAGTTCGCCAGTCTGGATTTTCGACATGGTGTCCCGCTCCATGCCTTGCATCAGGTTCTCACCGTAGATGTGCTGGAGCGTGCCCTGGAAGGCTGGGGACTGGGAGGCCAGGATAGAGCCGTCTTTGATCTTCTGGCCCAGCTCGCCCACGGTCATGGAGTCGGCTGTGTCCTGGGCCTTCTGCCGCTCCTGTTGGTCCTCAGCGGAGCCGAACTGCTGGAGCGCCTGGGGGATTGCTGAGGAGCCCAGTGCCTGGGCCAATTGGTTCGCCTTCAATCCAGCCGTGTCATCCAGGTGCGCCCGGACTGGCTGGAAGGCGATTGGGTTTACTTGTTCTATGCCCTGGACGCCAGGGCCATAGTTCACTTGTCCACGCATGGGGCCTCCTTATGAGCCATTAGGGGTGACGGTGGTTGAGCCGGAGTTGGCCCGGAGTTGGGTGCTGTAGGCCCCGAGAGCGCTGGAGCCGAGGCGGCTGGCCGCTTCCAGGTAGTTCGGGGAGTCCACAGAGCGGAGGGAGTTGAGCGCGCTTTGGGTGCCGTAGTAGTTGTTCTGTAGCTGGGTGTTGTTGTTCGCTACGGTCGTGCTGTAGTTCTGCTCTACGGATTGGTTGTAGTTGTCGCGCTGAGCCGAGAGGTCGGCCAGGAGCGCATCCACAGAGTTGCCCTCTACGCCCGCTTCACTCGCCTGGGCGCGCGCGGTGGACATAGCCGCTCGGGCCTTGAGGTTGTTCTGGTATTCCTGCTGAGAGGCAGACTGGCGGGCCTGCTCGTTCGCATACCCGGTCTGCGCTTGGTTGTCCTGATACGCCTTCAAGTCGTTCTCAGACTGCTGCTCTTCATATGCTGCGGTCGATTTCGCTTGCTGGTTCTGCTGGACCACGGACGCGGTGGTGCCAGCCGCTGCGATGGCCGTTGCGGCCCACGCTGCTGCTACGATGGTACACATGGGAATTGGACCTTCTGGAATTCCTGGAAGGCTTCGCCATCGGGGCCGAAGGGTTCCGGGTCGCAGAACTCAAAGCCCAGCCAGCGGAGCCACAGGAGATGAACAGGGTTGCCCGTCCACGCCCGGTTCATGAGGACCGGACGGAGTTCGTGCATTTGGTTGATGTAGTCCCGGCAGTGGGCCAGGAATGTCTTGCGGGCTTGCGGAAGCTCAGGGGAAGCGAGCATCCAGGGAGCGCCGACTATATCTGTCAGCGGAGCCACACCGAAGATGGCGACCACACGACTATGAACCAGGAAGGTCCAAGTGCGCAGGGAATCCATCTGCCCGAGGAGCAATGCTTCCAGGGGTTGCAGGCGGGAGGACTTCCAGATTTCGTCCCGGTCTTCCTCCCGCATGTTGGCGGCCAGCTCATGGCAGTGTGTCGGTGTCGTCTCAAGTACCCACGCGATCTCAGACAGCCTGGCTGCGTTTGACAAAGAAGCCCTCCCAGTCCGCGCTCAGGAAGGCCGAAGGCATCGGAGAGTCGTTCTGAATAACGATGGTGGCGTCCGTGTTTTGCGTCATGATGGGGAACGTGAACTTGCCGGTGCTTAGCTCTGCCTGTCCTAATGTGGCGCTTGGGGTGCCCAGTACCTTGCCCGAGTAGGTATAGGTGTAAGTGTCCCGGTAACGTGGCGTCACCTTCACCTGGAAGTACCCGGTGCTGGCGAAGTTCACGGACGCCTTGCGAAGCTGGAGGCGGCCTTCGGTGTCGCTCTTGGTGCCCCCGCCTGCGCTTTGGGTCTTCACGGTGATGGTGCTTAGCTGGAAGCTGAACACGTACCGCCGACCGACGATAAGGTCCGAGGAGGTGTAATTCCCCTTCACTTTCGCTGTTGTCCCATCCCACACAATTTCAGCGACCACTCCAGGCTTGAGGGTCTGCCCGGTGGCGGTCACGGCCATGTACGTGCCGTCATCCATAGCCCACGAATGCGGGATGGTGGTGTAGCCGTCCGCGTAACTCAGGGTGTCTTTCGTGACGTATTGCTTTCGGTCCAGGTGAACCAGATACGGCTCATTGGTGCCCAGGCTGTCCGTGGCTACAGTGAGCTTTTCGAAGTACAAGCCATCGGCGCGGTTGATCGCCAGGAACACTTCGGAATCCAGGAACTCCGCGCTCAGGATGGTATCGGTGTCCGGGAAGGTCCACTTGCTCCAGGAGCTTTGCACCTTCGTGTCACCGTCCCAGTAGAACTTGTACACGTAGATGGAATGGCGGTCCCCTGTCGTGAGGACGCACAACATATCCTCAGAACTGGATGAGGCAATCTTGAACACGCCCGAAGGGATGTACTGGGGAACATGCGAAGCCACGTCCGTGGAGTCGTTGGAGACATCGTTGGTGTCCGTGAAGTATTCCCGGATGGCCGTCCAGTTCTCCCGGTCAGAGGCGAAGTACACGTTCTTGCCCACGGATTGAGGAGTGGTCAAGGCGTTGCACACGAACTCCGTGGACGGCTTGATGGAGATGGTTTTGGGCGTGAGGGTGTCCCCGTTGTCGATCAGGAATTGGACCTCATCGGAGAACAGCAGGAGTTGCTTGTTGAACGACACCGCGTGCTTGAGGATCGCGACTTTGGTGTACGTGCTGGACACGTCGATAGGATCGCTGTCCAGAAGCTCCGTCACAGTGGTGCGGTAGAAGTTCCAGTATTTCCCCGACTCCGAGAAGATCACGGCCTCATCGGCAAGGAATCCCAGGCGGTTCCGGTAGAAGACAACATCGTTGATTGTCCGTCCCACAAAGGACGGGTCTTCGTTGGTGTCCGCATCGCCTGCCACTCTGTCCGTCCAGGTGGCTGCCTGGAAGGTGAAGGTGCCGTCCGCGTTACGGACCAGCGTGTGCGGCATGGTTGAGCCGTCCAGGCCCAGTGCCACACCAGGGCCGACACACTCACGCCACACGCCAGTGCTGTCAGTACCGACATCGTAGTAGACGTAGTAGTCGTCCGAAGAATCGCCAGGGTCGCCGGTAATTTCGAACAGGCAGCCACCGGCCTGGGTGCAGTTGGAAGGCAGCGTGGAGAACGACTGGACTACCTTCTTGTACGCCTTCATGGCGTTGTTGTTGAAACCATCGTAACAGTCGATGGTGAAGTCCGCGGTGCTGGTGATGTACAGACAGGAGCCCGCACGCACGCATGTGAAGCCCGCGCTTTGGATGCCCGCCACCAGCTCCGTGGCGATGTAGTCCGTGGAGGCCAGGGAGGTTTTCGTGGCATCGGACCCATCTGGGGTCGCGTATGTAGCCACGGTCACGCCGTTGAGGATGACCCCGTAGGTGCGCCCGTAGTTACCCTGGATGACACTGATCAGAGCCTCGGGCCCACGGGTGGCACTCACGGCTGCACGGTTCGCCACGGTGATGGCCTTGTTCACGATGAAGGTGTAGTCCGCCACGGTGATCGCGGTGAAGTCGCTTGCCGGGTCGCTTGCGGCCAGGTAGCCGGTTCCATCCGGGAAAGACACCGTGCGCTCAGTGCCGTCTACGGCAAATACACGGAGTCCGCCGTTGGTGATCGCCACTTGGTATCGCTCGCTGGCATCGCGGTTGATGGTGTGGACGAATGCCGACTCCAATGGGGAGGCGGTCACTCGGGCCAGGTGGGTGGTTGGGGGGCGCTTCATCAGTCCCTCAGAGACGGTCGAGATGCCGTTCTCTTGGGCGTCCAGTTGGGAGGACAGACGAAGGGTGAATGGTTGCTGTGAGACGCCGTTAACGAAGTTCGGGATGGAGGATGAGATTAAGGACATAGGCTATCGGTCAAGTACCCGCATGACGGAGTAGTTGCCGGTCAGCACGTTGTAGCCCCCGGTCTCCGAGTCGTACTTGCGAATGGCGACCAGGGCCCGCGTTTCGTCCTTCTCGGTGAAGCCGTTGAGGACATCGGAGCCCACATTCCGCTGCTGGAACACTCGGGCGGCCCGGACGGTGATGTAGTGCCGCACCGATTGTGGAAGTTCGGAGAAGTCCAGGAGAACGATCATGTCCACGGTGATCGAGGAGCCGAACTCATACGTGTGGTTCTGGCGGTCGTAAATGCGCATGCCCCGGAGAGTGATGTCCAGGGTGGCGCTCTTGCCGCTAGGCGTGACCTCCAGGCAGTTGCCGGGGACGGTGATGTACTTCGTGAGGAGAGCCGGAGTCAGCTTGTAGTTGCGCTCAGTGTTGAACTGCCATCCAGGCGATTGCACGTCGATGGTGACTTCGCGGAGGACTGAGCGGGCGATGGCGGCATCCGCTACGGGAAGGCCATCATCCAGGGAGTTGACTGGCGACTCGCCAATGGTATTGAGCATGATGTTTACGGCATCTAGCTCGGTCGTTTGGGCGAGTGTCTTCATTTTCTAGGCACGAAAAAAAAGCCCCACACAAGGAAGTCCTTGAGTGAGGCTAGGTTGGTGATTAGGCGGTTTTCAGCTCTACAGCAGCTGCTGGGCGGAGGATGCCGTGGCCCATGGCGTACTTGGCGACCATGAGGGTGCCTTGACGGCGGATGTCGTAGTCCGACTCCATCGCCAGGTCCATCAGCTTGACGGTGCCCACAGCGGCCTTGTGCATGACCAGGGCTGCGGTGCTGGTGGCATCTACAGCGTACTTGTCGCTAGTGGCTGCGGTCAGCGCGGTGCCGCCATTCGCAACGGTGGCGATGTTGGAACCGAACGGAGCGTGGACAGCTTTCACCAGGTTGATGCCCGCTACTTGTGGCAGTTCGCCCTTGGCATAGCTGCCTTGGCCGCCCCACAAAGAGTTCATCAGTTTGGTGTTCTGAGCCAGCATGTAGTACGCCGCTGGGGTCAGGTAGGCGTAACGCTCATCAGCCGGGATGAATTTCTCATCCAGCTTCTGCGCGGCTGCGAACAGTGCAGCTACCAGGGCTTCGCCAGTGGTATCGGTCAGCAGCGCGGAGTCAGTTACCGAACCGCCACCAGCTTCGGTCGAGACCGGGGCCGATGCGCGGGCAGCCAGGACGCCCAGTTGCAGGATGTGCTTGTCGTAGGTGTACGACAGAGCGCGGCCCATCTCAGTCGAGTACGGACCACGGACATCGTAGTGGTTCATGGCTTCGTCGATGGAAGCGATGAAGGCGTGCGAGATGAGCAAGTCATCGATGGTAATAACTTGCTCGTTCGCAGGAACGCTCAGGCCAGCAATCTCAGAGCCCGGAGTGTGGTACTGGGCCGAGATTTTGCCCAGGATTGGGAACTGGGCAGACTTGCCGCTGGTAATGGTGCGGACCAGGTGCTTGTCAGCGGTGACGCACGACTCCTGGAAGGCAGTCAGGACTTCGCCCGAGAACACTTTCAAGAAGAGCGCTTTGGCATCGCCGCTCAGGTTTGCTTGGCCCAGGCGGGAAACATTTGCATCAGACATTGCGGGGGTGAATCCTTGAGAAAAAGTCGATGGAGCGAGCCGGGAGGAATCCCGAGGCCCGCGTTGCCACCGCGCAGGGGCGCAGTGCGGCTGGACTTTTCTGTTGCTTCTCAAGGTGCTGAGGCGGCCCGTATTAACGGCTACGGGCCAAGCCGGGTGGATCAGTTGTCAGCGACAACGGCACCGGATGCAGCGGCAGTGCTGGAGGCGCTAGTGGCGCTCGCCAGGGTCGAAACAGCGGCAGATGCCACCGCTTGGATTGCATCAGCCTTGGTCACAGTGCCGTCAGCGGCGACTTCGGAGACCAGGTTTGCCAGGACTTTTGCCAGGAACGACTCAGCGTCTACGGCTACGGTTTTCAGAAAGCTCATGGGGGTGTTTCCTTTTATTGGGGTGGGTTGGGTAGGTGGACCAGGCCGGACGGCTGGGTCACGTTTGCGGCCAATGCGTAAGCACGCACGGCCCCATAAATTACGGAGCGCTTCCACAGGGGGACTCCAAGGTCGGTCATGGCCTGGAGCAAGATCCGGTCGCATTCTTTTCGGGTGATGCGAATAGGCACGCCATCCAGTTGGACGGTGAGGGTCTCGCACAGGTAGTCATGGACGATTGCCGCCTGGCCGTATGTGCCCCATGGGGGGATCAGTGACCAGAACGGACGGGGTACAGAAGCTCCATCAGTGATGAAGCCAGCGGGGACATCCACGTACCGGCCAGTCCCTTCGGGACCGATCCAGTAGCGGAAAGGCGAAGATGCCCAGTAGTCCACGCCATCCACTTCCTCCATCCACTTGATGGAGAAGTGTTCGTCGGTGAAGCCGCTCATTGTTGTTTGTCTTATTGCGGCCAGGCGTCAGAAGACGTTGGAACGGAGGAGCTTGGCCTGGACTCGGGCACGGTATGCCGGGTCACTGCGGTAGCGCTTATCGCTCATCGCCTCAGTCACCTGGGAGGTGGATTCGAAGACATCGGCTGCGGCTGCTTTGCCACCGCCAATGAGGTTTGGTTCGCTGCCAATGGCGGAGCGGTACTGCGCGTTGAGGCCATTCACGGCCAGCTTCGCTTGCTCCAAGCTGCCATTTACTGCGGTGTTGAAGGCTTCGATTTGAGCCGGTGCCAGATTGGCCTTGGCCCATGTGACCAGGCTTGCGTACTCATCGGCACCGCCAGCTTCGCCCTTGATTGCGGAGATGTGCTGGTCTGCCAGAGCCTGCTGGCCCGCCACATATTGGTCGACCACGCCACGCGGATAGCCCGCTTTTGCCAGGCGGTCGTAGCTTTCGGGACTCAATGCGCCCGTGCGGTCGAACTCCTGGGAGAACTCATCCAGGTCCAAGCCTTTCGACTCCAGGGCCTTGCTCGCCTCATCCGGGGTGGCCGTAGAGGGTTCGGGCTCTGCGGTCGCTGCTGGAGTCTCGGGGGCAGGTGCCTTGAGGTCGGCGTAGGCTTTCGCCAGTTGGTCCCAGGAATCGAAGCCTTCGGGCAAGCCTTCGGGGCGCTCTACGGTTTCAGCAGGGGTCGTGATGTTGTCGCCTACCGGGCCAGCATTGGCCTTGTCGATGGCGGCAATCATTGCCTCATCATGCCCTTCGGGGGCAGACGGGTTTGGGGATACGATTTCGATGCTTTCCATTAAAGGTCTTCGAGAACGCGGCCATTAGCGAACACTCGGTATCGCTTGGCCTGGGGGTTGATATTGAATTGAACTTGCTCTGCGCCCTCACCGAAGTATTCGATAAGGGGCTCTGTTACTGCGCCCTCTTCGGGCTCTTTAGGTTTGCGCTTGGCTGCCATCGGGTTGGCCTTTCTCCATCATGCGACCAGCGGCCTGCACTGCCGGGGCTACGCCCGACTGCATTGCCTGCTGCATCTGTTGCTGTTGTTGTTCCTGCTGGACCTCTTGATCGGTCTTCACCAGGCCGTCTGTGTCGATCCCAAGGGCGGTGGCCCTTCGGGTCATGTAGTTGCCCCAGTTGATCCGGGAGGCGGCATCAGGAATCTGCATGATGGTGGAGATGAACTGGTCCAGTTTGGTCAGGTCATTGCCACGTCCAAGGGCCTCCATACCCGTCACAATGGTGGGGCTAACGGTGCCCTTGGGCAGTTCGGGGAGCTTCTTGCGGCGCTGCATCGAGAACATGATGCGGTTGACTAGCGGAAGCTGGAATTCTTGGCTGAGGATGGAATAGACACCGCCCAAGGCGGCTTCCAATTCCCCGGCCATGTACCGGATTTCTTCGGCTGTCACGCGCTCACCATTCCGCTGAATCGCGGAGTTCAGCATGAAGGCGAACTCAAGGCGCTCAGTGATGGTGTTGATGGTTTCCAGTGCCACACGGAAGTCACCGGACTTTTGAAGCTGGAGGGCCTGGACATCAGATGCCACGCCATCCACAAATTCGCCGTTCGGCGCTTCGGCCAGCTCGCTGGAGCTAGTGACCCCGTTGGGGTTCACCAGGAACAGGACTTTCGCGGAGGCTGCGGAGCCTTCCACGATGGCCTGGGAGAGACCTTCCAGGGACTTGATGTCGCCCAGGTACTCTTCCACGTAGGAGCGGCCATAGTTCTCACCATCGATCTTGACGAATCGAATCGGGAGCCAGGCGCACTTGTCTTTCGGGTACGTGCCTCGGGAGCCGGGAACAATCTGGCCCTTGGCCTCCTGATACACGTTCCAGGTCTCACCCTTGAGGGTGATGTGGGTGTAGATCGAGACGTTCTTGTTATGGTCTCGGGGGGTGTCGCCGGAGTCATCGCCAGGCTCGACTAATGACCGGGCCTCTTCTGGCAGTACCGCCAGGGAGACCTCCTCCTTGACCACGATGTCCAGGACGTTGCCCATTGGGTCACGCCGGACCACGTAGCGGTCAAGGGGGTAGAACTTCATGCCGCCCTGCTGGGGCAGGTACACAAGGCCGTTGCCGCCAACAATCAAATGCTTGAGCAACTCAAAACCAGTCACACGGATGGCGGTGGTTTCAATCTCGGTTTGCACCGCTCGCTCAATCTTCGCTAGACCCGCTTGAACATCAGCGTGCATCTGCGGATTGCTGGTCAGCTTCTCTTCGGTGAACTCGTCGATTTCCAGGCGGAAGAAGGGAGAGTTCGGCGGGAGCAAGGCCATGAGCAATTTTGCTCCGAGGTTGTTAACGCCTCGGGCGGCCACCGCTTGCCATGGGGTGTAGAACTTCGTGCCACTTGCGTGACCGGCAGGCGGGATCAGGGTGGGGATGCTGTATTTGGAACAGTCCCGCGCCCTCTGTAGGAAGGTCTCGCGGTCTGGTGCGAGCTTGGCATAAAGACTTGCGGCAAGGCCCCGTTCGGGTTCTTGCTCGGTCTTCGCCATGGGGTCTCGTTATAGAGGGATGTTCAGCCCCGAAGAGCTACTCCCGGTGGATGCTTGGGTCAGGTCGATGCGGAGGGACTTGCGCCCATTCGCTGCGGACTGAGCCTGTTGGGTGTCGGTGCTTTCTGCAGTGTTGCTTGTCGCAGGCGCGGACTGCACCGTGGGTGCGGCTGGGGCGGGCGTTGGGGCCGCTACAGTCGTCTTAGGTGGTAAGCGTCCGGCGAACTCA
>NZ_DKJF01000124.1:0-10785 GCF_002454615.1 Pseudomonas sp. UBA6699 | reverse complement strand
CGAGAAACTGGTGCCGAGCACCACCAGCGTCAGCACATCGGTCACCGACGAGCCGTCTGGCCAAGGTGACGTTGCCAAAGTCAGCATCAACGGCACGACGTCTCTGAACGAAGGCGAGACGGGTACTTACACCCTGAACCTCACCCACGAGGCCAAGGACGAAGTCACCGTTACGCTCAGCTACAGCGGCACCGCCAAGAACGGCGAGGACTTCATCGGTGTGACCACTGTGAAGATTCCGGCCAATAGCAGCGGTACCACGTTCACCATCGGCACCATCGACGACAAGCTGGTCGAAGGTACCGAAAACTTTGTGGTAACGATCGTAGGCGTGTCGGGTGGCAAGTTCGAGAACCTGCAGGTGGATACCAGCAAGTCGAGCGTTACCACGGCCATCGTAGACAACGACCACATGCCGGTTTCGCGCGACGGTGCAGTGTTTGGTGTGGAAGACACCGACTATGTGTTTGCCTGGAGCGACTTCAATGTTTCCGACCCCGATGGCAACACTGGTCTGTCGGTAACCATCAGCTCGATCCCGGGTTCCGGCACGTTGCAGTTCTTCAACGGCACGGCCTGGACGAATGTGGGCGTTGGCCAGGTTGTCAGCCAGGCCAGCATCGAGGCCGGCAACCTGAAGTTCGTTCCGCTGCGCAACGAGTCGGGGACCGATAATTATGGCGGCAACGGCGTGGGCAACCAGCAAGCCGACTACGCGCAATTCAAGTTCAAGCCGAATGACGGCACCAACGTAGGCACAGATTCGACCATGAAGGTCGACATTCGCCCGGTTGCCGACAAGCCGACGCTGAGTTTCGGCAGCGCCGACATCGATTCCAAAGGCCTCACCAAGGAAGTCTGGAACAGCCTCAAAGGTCTTGGCACGGGTGGTAACGGCATTACCGGCGATGACCTGAAGACGGTCTTTGCCAACTCGGGCAGTGCCAGCTCCAGCAGCACCACGACCAATGTTCAGTCCGATGGCAGCGTTGCAGGTGGCACCGGTTCGAAAACCTCAGGCCTGATCTACCTCGAAGCCGGCAAGACCTACACCTTCAGCGGCACTGCCGACGACAGCTTCGTGGTCACCATCGGCGGCAAGACTGTGGTCACTGCCACCTGGGGTGCTGGTGGCCAGGTGTCGGGGACCTTTACCCCGAACACCAGCGGCTACTACCCGATCGAGGTCTACCATGCCAACCAGGCCGGCCCAGGCAGCTATGACCTGAACATCAAGGTCGGCGACGGTCGCGTCACCGACCTGAGCAGCTCGAACATCAAGATGTACCAGAACGTGACCGAGATGGCCAAGGCTGGCCTGGGCGTGTCCGATCTGCACACTGTGAACGGGCAAAGCTACTACGACGGCTACAAGCTCAACGAGGGGCCGGAGGGCGGCTCGGTCAAACTGGTGGCTATCTCTACCGCCCTGACCGACACTGACGGTTCGGAAACCCTGAGCGTAAGCCTCAGTGGTATCCCCAAAGGGACCGTGCTCAGCGACGGTGCAGGCCATACTGTCACGGTAGGCAGCACGCCGGTGGACGTAACGGGCTGGAAACTCAGCAGCCTGACGCTGACGCCACCGACCTACTACAAAGGTTCGTTCGACATCACGGTCATCTCGACTGCCACTGAAAGCGTGGGTGGTTCGGCTATTACCACCGGCAATATCCCGGTAACCGTGTATCCCGCGACCTACAAGGCCAGCGTAGGCACATCGGGCAACGACGCCCTCACCGGCAGCGAAGGTAACGACATCATCGTCGCCGACGTGGCGGGCCTGAACGTGGTCCAGGGCAAGAACTACAACATTGCCTTCATGGTCGACAGCTCGGGCAGCATGAGCGATAAGTCGATTGCCGATGCCAAGACGCAGTTGGCTTCGGTATTCAACTCGCTCAAGGCCAGCCTGGGTGCTGATACCTCGGGTACGGTGAACATCTTCCTCGTCGACTTCGACAGCCAGGTGAACAAGAACGTGGCGGTGAACCTTGCCGACGCGGATGCATTGAGCAAGTTGCAGGCGGTACTTAACTCGATGGTGGGTGGTTACTACGGGGGCGGCACCAACTACGAGGACGCCTTCAAGACCACGTCCAACTTCTTCAAGAGCACCATCGCCACCGGTAACAAAGGTGCTGAAAACCTGACGTACTTCATTACCGATGGTAAGCCAACGTTCTATCAGAGTGGCGAGTCGACCAACCCTCGTTTGTGGACCGGCGGCAAGTACCTGGACGATGTGGTGAACGTCAACAATTACAAAATTGGCGATACGTTCAGCACCATGGTCGATAGTACGCACAGGTTCGACATCGACAGCAGTGGCACTGTTTACGTCTACACGTACAAGAGCAATGGTACTGTCGATACCTACGAAGTGGGCACCATCCATGCCCAAGGTGATGGCACCTACGAGATATCCTCGCGAGCGGGCTGGGGGAATGAGTGGAGCTATAGCGAGGCGGCCTCGGGTTCCACGGCTAGCTTCGCTGTGCTGGGTGGCACTAACGGTTTGAGCAAAGTCCAGGCTATCGGCTTGAACAGCGATGTGACGCTCACTGATTTGAAGCCGTACGACAGCGCAGGCAAGCCGCAGACCAACATCGACCCGTCCGACCTGGCGAAGGCGATTCTCGGTCATACCGAAGCCACGGTGCCAGGTGCCGATACCATCGACGGTGGCAACGGCAACGACATCATCTTCGGCGACCTGATTACCCTCAATGGTGTCGTCAGCGAGGGCTATCAGGCCCTGCAAAGCTATGTCGCACAGAAGAGCGGCGTTGATGTCAGCTCCATCACCACCAGCAATGTCCACCAGTACATCACTGAGCACTACAACGAGTTCGACATCTCCGGCGCCAAAGACGGCAACGACATCCTGTCAGGCGGCAATGGCAACGACATTCTCTTTGGCCAAGGTGGTAACGACACGCTCGATGGTGGCAAAGGCAACGATATCCTGCTGGGCGGTACCGGGAACGACACCCTCATCGGTGGCCAGGGCGACGATATCCTGATCGGTGGCAGCGGCGCAGACACCTTCGTGTGGAAGGCGGGTGATTTCGGTAACGACGTCATCAAGGACTTCAAGATGGGGGACAAGGACAAGATCGACTTGAGCGATCTGCTGCAAGGCGAGAAGGGCAGTACCATCGACAATTACCTGAAGCTCACCACGGTTGAAGGTACGACCACCTTGCAGGTCAGCAGCGAAGGCAAGCTCAACGCCGCAGGCGGTATCGCCAATGCCGATGTGACCATCAAGCTTGAAGGGGTGAACTGGTCCAACACCACGATCAACTCGTTGATCAGCGGTGCTGACCCGACCATCATCATCCACAACAAGGACAGCTGATGTGTTGAAGGGGCCGCGCCTGACCGTCGCGGCCCCTGTTTCATTCCACAAGGCCGCGCCCGCAAGGGCTCCATCAACCAGTTAATGGCCGTGCCGGCTCTTTCCTGGCACCTTCCGACAGCGCATACTCAGGCGCTGGGCCTGCGTGCCTGCTGATCTTTGCCTATGCTGCTGCCTACCAACAAGGAACCAAAGTGACGAGGGACACCGCCATGTTCTACGTGCAACGCAATGCCGCCGGTAAGTTGCTGCGTGTAGAGGCAGCCGCTTTTGATGAGTTCACCGAGATGCTCCCAGCCGACCATGCCGATATTCAGGAATGGTTTGCCGATGATGTCGTGGAAAACAGCCTCAATCAGCTCAAGCAAAGTGACCTGGACATGATCCGCGTGCTTGAAGACCTGATCGATGTGCTGACTGCCAAAGGGGTATTCAAGATCACTGACCTGCCGCCGGGTGCACAGGCCAAGCTGCTGAACCGCGCTACCGCGCGCAAGGCCCTCAGCAGCCTGAATAACCTGATCGACGAAGATGAGCAGGGCGGGTTGATCTAAGCCTGATTCAGCCCCGGCGCAGGCTAGCGATTCTGGTACTGCGCAGCCGCATTGCTCAAGGTTTTGCCAATCTCCTCGCGCAACCCCATCGGCTGCTCCACCACCACCCCGTCCCCCTGGCTCAACAGCCACCAGCGCAGCGGCCAGCCATCGCTGACCGTGGCTCGCAGCCGGTGCCCATGCTCCAGCGCCGTCAGCTGCATGTCGCTGCTCAGCGGGGCCTCGCGCAACTGCCGCGCCAATGCATCGCTGATCCACGCAACCAACTCCACGCCCTCCCCCTGGGCCGGTTGCAGTGCATCGCCGCGCAAGTGGGTCAACAAGTCGAAATTACCGCGCAGTTCGCCCACGGCACCGGCCGCCCAGTGCCAGCCGAACGGTATGCTCTTGTCATTGCGCTCCAGCGGAAAAATCAACGAAAGCTCATTCAGGTCGCGTTCAACGGTACGCTTGCTGACAGTGAAGCCCACGTCGCGCAGGCGCCACACCAGCTCGGCGCTGGTAATGCCCGGGGAGCGACTGGGTAGCTGACGCAGCAGCGCCCATTGACGGCTGAGGGTGGCGCGAGTGGTGGCGAACGGCAAAAGATAACGTCCTTGTCTAGGCTTGCCGTCATAGCATGGCGGCAGGCGAGGGTCATGGCAATTGGCCACGCCCTGCTCAGATCAAATAAGTCGCATTTGGTTGCCTGGTGTCGAATCGTTCGCGACAGGTTTTGACGTGACATCACGCAGAATCACGCCTCATCACAGCCGAAGGTTGGGGTTGTGCGTCGTTCAATGAGGATGAACATGTCTGCTGCCAGCAATATCCATTCGCTGCTTGCCCGCCTTTTGCCCGAACGGGTCATCGCCGCCCCGGCACCGGCCGGCAGGCGGCACCGGTTGTTCGCCGGGGTAGGCTTGCCCAGCCAGCGCTCGCTGCTGATCAACCGCTTGGATGAAGCCAGTGACCTGCAGGCGGTTTACGCCGACCTGCGCCACCAGGCGTTGCAAGGTAGCGTAGCGGCACTCAACGACCTGGGCTGGATCTGGCTCAACGGCAAGTATTGGCGCGCTGACACCGTGCTGGCCGGGCACCTGTTGCGCATGGCGGCGCTGCAGGGCAATGCTGCCGCGTGGTTCAACCTGGGCCAGCAGCATTACTTCGGCAAGGGCGTCGACACCTCCTATGCCCAGGCGGCGGATTGCTACCGGCAGGCCTTCGAGCGCGGCATGTTGCATGCCGCAGCGGCCTTGGGTGACCTGTATGAAGAAGAAGTGTGCGATGGCGAGCAGCAATGGCAGGTAAACCTGGTGCAGGCTTACCAGTGGTTCATGCGCGGGGCCGAGCGTGGCGAAGCGCGTTGCCGCTTCGAGGTGGGTTATCGCTTGATGCACGGGTTGTACGTGGAACCCGACATCAAGGCTGCATTGTACTGGCTGGAACTGGCGGCAGCCGCAGGGGTGGTACAGGCGGCCGAAGAGCTGGCGGTGCATTTCAGCAGCCGTGACAGCGTGCGCTACCTGCAGTGGCGCGACCGCGCCTTGCAGATGGGCAGCACACTCGCCCTGACCATGAAGCTGGAAGACCAGATACACCCCTGATTCCCTCGCTCGCACAGGCGACCACAGGCTGCAGTATGTGTGCAATGCCTGTGGGAGCCGGCTTGCCGGCGATAGGGCCAGCACAGGCAATACACCCTCCAGCATGCACAACCATTCATCCATACCCCTCGTCACCCGCTGTTGACGACAGGGGGAGGTACGAGCGTATATTGATAGTTAGCAAACTATGAATATACCTGGATACTGTTCATGTCCCTTGATCTCCTGCGCCTGCAGGTCAGCAGTGGCATGGTAGTTGCGGCTCGCCATTGGCGGCGCATCTGCCATTGCGCGTTGACCAGTTACGGCATCTCCGAGGCCTGCGCTGCGCCGCTGCTGATGATCGTGCGCCTCGGCGACGGTGTGCATCAGGTAGCGGTGGCCCAGGCAGCCGGCCTGGAAAGTCCGTCACTGGTACGCCTGCTCGACCAACTGTGCAAGGCCGGCCTGGTCTGCCGCAGTGAAGACCCCCTGGACCGTCGCGCCAAGGCCCTGAGCCTCACCGCTGAAGGCCGCCGCTTGGCCGAAGCCATCGAAGCCGAACTGGTGCGCGTGCGCAGGGATGTGCTGCAAGGCATCGACCAGGCTGACCTGGAAGCCGCCTTGCGCGTGCTGCGCGCCTTCGAGGCTGCCGGCCTGGGCGGTGCAGGCGGGGTGGCATGAACGGCTTCTTCAGCTCGGTCCCCCCGGCGCGGGACTGGTTCTACGGTGTGCGCACCTTCGCGGCCTCGATGACCGCCCTGTACATTGCCCTGCTCATGCAGTTGCCGCGGCCCTACTGGGCCATGGCCACGGTGTACATCGTTTCCAGCCCCTTCGTTGGCCCAACCAGCTCCAAGGCGCTGTACCGTGCCGTGGGCACCTTGCTCGGTGCCGGGGGGGCGGTCCTCCTGGTGCCACCGCTGGTACAGTCGCCGTTGCTGCTGAGCATTGCCATCGCCCTGTGGACCGGCACCCTGCTGTTCCTTTCGCTGAACCTGCGCACGGCCAACAACTACATGCTGATGCTGGCCGGCTACACCTTGCCGATGATCGCACTGGCGGTTGTGGATAACCCCCTGGCGGTGTTTGAGGTCGCGTCTTCCCGCGCCCAGGAAATCTGCCTGGGGATTGTCTGCGCAGCCGTCGTTGGCGCCATTTTCTGGCCTCGCCGGCTGGCCCCAGTGGTGGTCGGCGCCACCGGCAACTGGTTTACCGAGGCCCTCAACTACAGCGATACCTACCTGGCCCGCGCTGGCAGCACCGACAAGGTCGGCGGCATGCGCGGGGCGATGGTCACCACCTTCAACTCGCTGGAGCTGATGATCGGCCAGCTCGGCCACGAAGGGGCTGGCCTGCACACCCTGAAAAACGCCCGTGAGCTGCGTGGGCGGATGATTCACCTGCTGCCGGTCATCGATGCGCTCGATGATGCGCTGGTCGCCCTGGAGGGCCGGGCCCCGGCCCAGTTCGCCCAGTTGCAGCCTGTGCTCGCCGCCGCTCGCGAATGGCTGCAAGGGACTGCCGCCAGCCCCTCTGTCGCCCGCTGGGCTGCGCTGCACGAGCAGATCGAGCGCCTGCAGCCCGCTGCCGCCATGCTCGACCAGCGCGCCGAGCTGCTGTTATCCAACGCCCTGTACCGGCTGACCGAATGGGCCGACCTGTGGCAGGACTGCTGCACCTTGCAACATGCCCTGCGCACTGACGATGCCACGCCCTGGCGGGCCGTGTACCGGCACTGGCGCCTGGGCCGCCTGACACCGTTCTTCGACCGTGGCCTGATGCTGTACTCGGTGGCCACCACGGTGCTGGCGATCATCGTCGCTTGTGGCCTGTGGATTGGCCTGGGCTGGAACGACGGCGCCAGCGCGGTAATTCTCGCGGCCGTGTCGTGCAGTTTCTTCGCGGCCATGGACGACCCGGCACCGCAGATCTACCGGTTCTTCTTCTGGACCTTGCTGTCGGTGATCTTCTCCAGCCTGTACCTGTTCCTGGTGCTGCCCAACCTGCACGACTTCCCGATGCTGGTGCTGGCCTTTGCCGTGCCGTTCATCTGCGTCGGCACCCTGACCGTGCAACCGCGTTTTTACCTGGGCACGTTGCTGACCATCGTCAACACCTCGACTTTCATCAGCATCCAGGGCGCCTATGATGCCGACTTCTTCACCTTCCTGAATTCCAACCTGGCCGGCCCTGTCGGCCTGCTGTTCGCCTTCATCTGGACGTTGGTCATGCGCCCCTTTGGGGTAGAGCTGGCTGCCAAGCGCATGACCCGCTTCGCCTGGCGCGACATTGTCGAAATGACCGGGCCGGCGACCCTGGCCGAACACCGCAAGCTTGGCGTACAGATGCTCGACCGCCTGATGCAGCACCTGCCGCGCCTTTCGCAAACGGGCCAGGACAGCGGTGTAGCGCTGCGTGACCTGCGTGTGGGGTTGAACCTGCTCGACTTGCTGGCCTACCTGCCGCGCGCTGGTCAGCAAGCCCGTGACCGCCTCAACACCGTGGTTACCGAGGTGGGTGCGCACTACGCCGCCTGCCTGCATGCTGGCCAGCGCCTGCATGCGCCGGCCGCGCTGCTGCGCAACATGGAGCGGGCGCGGCTGGCGCTGAACCTGGATGAACTGTACGAGCGTGGCGATGCCCGCACCCACCTGCTGCATGCGCTGAGCGGCCTGCGCCTTGCCCTGCTGCCAGGTGTGGAGGTGATGCTCGAACCCGACGAACAACTGCAACTGCCTGCCGGCCTCGACGGAGCGCCCCTGTGATTGGTGAACTGGATATCAGCGGGGTGTTCCTGCCCACGCTGTTGGTGATGATGCTTGGCACCTACCTGCTGTTCCTTGGGCTGCACGCGGTGCTGGTGCGCATGCATTTCTACCGCCTGGTCTGGCACCGGGCGTTGTTCAACGTTGCCCTGTATGCCGTGCTGCTTGGCGCGGTGGACCACTTTTGCCGAAACCTGATGCTGCCATGAAAAAACCTTTGCTGACCCTGGGCCGTGTGGTCCTGACCTTGCTGGTAGTGACCTTCGCCGCCGTGCTCGTGTGGCAGATGGTCGTCTACTACATGTTTGCACCCTGGACGCGTGACGGCCATATCCGCGCCGACGTGATCCAGATCGCCCCCGATGTGTCGGGCTTGATCCAGAAAGTCGAGGTGCACGACAACCAGACAGTCAAGCGCGGCGACGTGCTGTTCACCATCGACCAGGACCGCTTCACCCTGGCCCTGCGCCAGGCCAAGGCCACCCTCGGCGAGCGCCAGGAAACCCTGGCCCAGGCCTCCCGCGAAGCACAGCGCAACCGCAAGCTGGGCAACCTGGTGGCGGCCGAGCAACTGGAGGAAAGCCAGTCCCGCGTGGCCCGCGCCCGCTCGGCCGTCAGCGAGGCACAGGTGGCAGTCGATACCGCCCAGCTCAACCTCGACCGCTCGGTGGTACGCAGCCCGGTGGACGGTTACCTGAACGACCGTGCGCCGCGTAACCACGAATTCGTCACCGCCGGCCGCCCGGTGCTGTCGGTGGTCGACAGTGCCTCGTACCACGTCGACGGTTACTTCGAAGAAACCAAGCTTGGCGGCATCCACCTCGGCGATGCCGTGGATATCCGCGTGATGGGCGACAACACCCGCCTGCGCGGCCATGTGCAGAGCTTTGCCGCCGGCATCGAAGACCGCGACCGCAGCAGCGGCGCCAACCTGCTGCCCAACGTCAACCCGGCGTTCAGCTGGGTGCGCCTGGCCCAGCGTATTCCGGTGCGCATTGCGTTTGATGAAGTGCCAGAGGACTTCCGCATGATCGCCGGGCGTACCGCCACGGTGTCGATCATCGAGGGCCAGCACCCATGAAACAGCTCATCCTGGCTGGCCTGTGCCTGTCGCTGGGGGCCTGCATGATGGTCGGCCCCGACTATGAGGTGCCGAAGGACGCGGCGGTGCAACGCAGCGACCTTAATGGCCCGCTGCGCCAGGATGCCGACAGCGTGGTTTCGGCGCCGGTGCCCGAGGACTGGTGGCAGCTGTATCAGGATCAACGGCTGAACGAGCTGGTGCGCCAGGCCCTGAGTGCCAATACCGAGCTGCGCGTAGCCGCGGCCAACATCGCCAAGGCCCGCGCCCAGGTCGAAGTGGCCGAGTCGCAAGGTGGCTTCAACGGCGGCGTCAAACTGGGTGCCCAGCGCTTGCAGGAGTCTGGCGAAGCTTTCCTGCAGCCTGAGAAGGTGCCGGTGGCCAACATTGGCGAGGCCATCATCAGCGCTTCGTATCAGTTCGACCTGTGGGGCACGTTCAAGCGTGGTACCGAGGCTGCAAAGGCCAATGCAGACGCGGTGCAGGCTGCTGCCGATACCGCCCGCATCACCTTGGTGGCCGACGTGGTCAAGGCGTATACCCAAGTGTGCTCGGCCAACGAGGAATACCACATCGCCCGCCAGTCGCTCGACTTGCAGGAGCAAAGCGTAAAGCTTAACCAGCGCTTGCGTGATGCAGGTCGTGGCGATGAAACCCAGGTCACCCGCTCGCAGACCCAGTTCAAGTCCTTGCGCGCCGAACTGCCGCGCTTCAAGGCCGAACGTGAAACCGGCCTGTACACCTTGGCTGCGTTATTGGCCAAACCGGTAGACCAGTTGCCCGCCGGAACCGCCGATTGTGCCGAGCTGCCGCACCTGAACCAGTTGGTGCCGGTGGGCGACGGTGCTGCGTTGCTCAAACGCCGGCCTGATGTGCGCCAGGCCGAACGCCAGCTGGCCGCAGCAACTGCCTCTATCGGGGTTGCTACCGGCGCGCTGTACCCGGACATCAGCATCGGTGCCCAGGTGGGCACGATTGGTATTCTGGAAAACCTTGGTGAGCCGTCGACCAACCGCTGGGGTTTCGGCCCGCAGATCAGCTGGAGCATCCCCACCAACGGCACACGCGCGCGCATCCGCATGGCCGAAGCCTCTACGCAAGCAGCCTTGGCGAATTTCGACGGTGTGGTGCTGAACGCCATCCGCGAGACCCAGACTCGCCTGGCGCAGTACAGTGCCCTGCTGGACCGGCGTGACGCACTGGCCGAGGCAGAGAAGTCGGCCAAGGATGCGGCTGACCAGACGCACCGGTACTACCAGGCCGGGCGTGAGTCGTTCCTGGCGGACTTGCAGGCGACCCGCACCTATACTGACATGCGCGCGCAACTGGCAGCGGCCGATAGCCAAGTGGCGTTGGGGCAAATTGGTGTGTTCCTCGCCCTCGGTGGCGGCTGGAAGGACACCTCAAAGCCTTGAGGCCCAATCGCCGGCAAGCTGAACTGGCCTAATGATTT
>NZ_DKJF01000034.1:0-27249 GCF_002454615.1 Pseudomonas sp. UBA6699 | reverse complement strand
GGTAAGCTTGAATTGGTCTGAGTACTTGCTCATATGGACACCCCAAGAAATTGGATTGGTCTCCAACTTCTTATGTGCAGTCCAGGGGGGAAGCGCCAATCAGGAAGAGCAGCTGATTTCCAGGTGCTTGCCCCATTCCGGTGGGCGCTCGGCGTAGGCCTGCATCCCGGGTTGCTCCTCGAAGGGGTTGCTCAGTACCTGGTGCAGCCGCCGCACTTCACTGTAATCCCCCGCTTCAGCTGCCTCGATGGCTTTCTGCGCCAGGTAGTTGCGCAGCACGTACAACGGGTTCACTGCATGCATGCGTTCGCGGCGCCCCTCGGCATTGCCGGCTTCACGCTCGCATCGGGCCAGGTAATCGGCGCCCCAGGCATCGAAGCCGGCCAGGTCGATGAAGTCATTGCGCACCACCTTCAACGCTTCGGCCACCGGTTGCTCGCCCAGCCGGCGGAAGAACAGGTTGTAGTCCACACCACCGCGCTGCATGCACTGCAGCAGGCGCTCGACCAGCGCCATGTCGTCATCCTCGGCCGTGGTCAGGCCCAGGCGCCTGCGCATCAGGTCCAGGTAATGGGCCTGGTACAGTGGCAGGAACAGGCTCAACGCCTGCTTCAACGGCTCCACCTCGACCACCGTGGTCAGCGCCTGGGCCAGCGCGCTGAGGTTCCAGTGGGCGATGGGCACCTGGTTGGCGTAGCTGTAACGACCACGGTCGTCGGAGTGGTTGCAGATGAAATTGGCGTCGAAGTCGTCGAGGAAGGCGTACGGGCCGAAGTCGAAGGTAATGCCGAGGATCGACATGTTGTCGGTATTCATGACCCCGTGGCAGAAGCCATAGGCCTGCCAGCGGGCGATCAGGTCGGCGTTGCGCTCGACGATGGTGCGGAACATCGCCAGGTAAGGTTGCTCGGCGGTGCCGCACTCGGCGTAGTGCTGTTGCAAGACGTGGTCGAGCAGCACCCGTTGCTGCTCAGGCTGCTTGGTGTAGTAGAAATACTCGAAATGACCGAAGCGTACGTGGCTCTGCGCCACGCGGGTGAGCATGGCCGCGCTTTCCCGTGTTTCGCGCCATACCGGGGTGCTCGAGCCGATGACGCACAGCGCGCGGCTAGTGGGAATGTGCAGGGCGTGCAGGGCTTCGGAGGCGAGGAACTCGCGGATCGATGAGCGCAGCACGGCGCGGCCGTCGCCCATGCGCGAGTACGGCGTCTGGCCGGCCCCCTTGAGGTGCAGGTCCCAGTGCTGATTGGCTTCGTTCAGGACCTCGGCCAGCAACAGGCCGCGGCCATCGCCCAGGCGCGGGTTGTACGAGCCGAATTGGTGGCCGGAGTACACCATCGCCCTTGGGTCGGCCTGGTCCCACAGCTTGTGGCCGCTGAACAGTTCGGCGAACAGAGGCAGTTCGGCCTGGGCCGGGTCGAGGTCCAGCAGCGCCATGGCCGACTCGCTCGCCACCACCAGGCGGGGCTCGGCGAGGGGCTCGGGCAGCACCTGGGTAGAAAACGCATCGCCCAGGCGGGCGAAGCGGTTGTCGAAAGTGAGTTGGTCGAGGGCTTTCACGGGCTGCTCCTGGAAGTCGGTGCCATTGGGGCCGCTTTGCGGGGCCCAGCTGTGGGGGCTGGCTTGCCGGCGATCGAGGGCCAAGCCCTCGCAGGCATTCTGGGCGTTCATGCCCTATGGCGTCCACTCACACAGGTTGGGTGCCATCGGGTTTGGGCTGCTCCATCGGTATCAGCTGCTGCTTGCCGCCGGCTGCGTCCATCAGGAACACCTCGACCTGGCGTACCGAGATCTTGATGTCGTGCGCCTTGAACTCGCGGCTGATGAAGCGGTTGAGTTCATCCAGCGTCGGGTTGCGGTCACCCAGGTCGCGCACGTGCATGCGCAGTTCGTGGTCCAGCGAGCTCTCGCCGAAGTTGAGGAAGTACACGATCGGTTCCGGGTCCTTGAGCACCCGTGGGTTTTCATGCGCGCCCTTGAGCAGCAGCTCGCGCACCAGGTCGAGGTCGGAGCCATAGTCGATGCCCAGCTTCAGCGTGACCCGGGTGACCGTGTCGGTCAGCGACCAGTTGATCAGTTGGCCGGTGATGAAGGTCTTGTTGGGGACGATGATGTCCTTGCGGTCGAAGTCGGTGATGGTGGTGGCGCGGATACGGATCTTGCTCACCGTGCCCGACAGGTTGCCGATGGTGATGGTGTCGCCGATGCGTACCGGGCGCTCGAACAGGATCATGATGCCGGAGATGAAGTTGGCGAAGATTTCCTGCATGCCGAAGCCCAGGCCCACCGACAGCGCCGCCACCAGCCATTGCAGCTTGTCCCAGCTGACCCCCAGGGTCGACAGGGTGCTGACGATACCCACGCCGACGATGGTGTACGACAACAGGGTGGTGGTGGCGTAGGCGCTGCCCTGGGCCAGGTTCAGGCGTGACAGCACCAGCACCTCCAGCAGGCCTGGCAGGTTGCCGGCCAGGGCGAAGGTAATGCCGACGATCACCAGTGCCCCCAACAGGTCGCCCAGGCTGATGGGCACCATGCTGGCAGCGGCGCCGGTGCCGCTGGTGTATTCGTACAGCACGAAGTTGTTGAGGTAGGCGAACACCGAGAGCAGGTCGGCCCATACCCAGTACAGGCCAGCGATGAAACCGCCCAGCAGGGCCAGGCGGATCAGGCGCAGCGATTGCTGGTTGACCTGCTCGATGTCCAGGGTCGGCTCTTCGACGACCACTTCGCCGTCCAGCCCTTCCTTGGCCGCCGCGCGCTTGCTCAGTGCCCGTTGGTAGGCCAGGCGGCGGGCCGCAACCGACAGGCCGCGCACGAAGGCGGCCTCGATCACCAGCCAGAACAGCAGCAGGTAGAGGGTGTAGATCAGCCGGTCGGTGAGTTTCAGGGCGGTGTAGTAGTAGCCGAAGCACACCGCGACGAACAGGGCGATAGGCAGCGCAGTGAACGCCACGCCGACCGCCTTGCGGAACAGCGAAGTGTCACGGTGCGCCGGGCTGCTGAGCAGCAGGCGGCTGAGCAGCCAGGCCATCAGCGCATAGCAGGCCAGCACCACGCCAATACCCAGTACATCGTCGGCCAGCGCCGACGGCTGGTGCTCGGCCACCGCCACTACCCCGACCAGGGCCAGCACCACGGTGCCCAGGCGGCGTACCCAGCCCCGCAGGAACTCGACCTGCGGTTTGTACCAGCGGAAATGCACTTCCGCCACGCCGCCGGGTGCAAGGATGCGGTAGGCGGTATAGAACACCAGCCACGCCTGGGCCAGTTGCCACAGGGCCGCGCCGAGGTTGGCGTTCTGCCCGCGGGCGTCGATTTGCAGGGCGTAGCTGCACAACGCCAGGACAAGGCTGACCGGCATCGCCAGCAGGATATTGATAAGAATCGCCTGTGGCGTATGCCACTGGCTGTCGCGGCGGAAATGGCCAATGTCCTGGTGCACCTTGCCCAGCCGTTGGTACAGGTACTTGCGCCGCCACAACAGAGCGCCGATCACCAGCAACAGCGGCAGGAACAGCAGCGGCCGGTGGCTGAGGCCGTCGGTCAGCTCGCTCAGGCTGGAGGCCCACGGCAGGTTGGCGACCTGGTCGGCCAGCCGTTGCGGCACGGTGCGCAGCCAGTCCCAGTCCAGGGGCTTGTTGCTGGGGATCCAGAACATCTGCTCGTCGAGGGTGGTGCGCAGGCTCTGGGCAGTGCCCAGCAATTGTTTCTGGTTGAGCTGCAGGGTGATCGATTCGTTGAGCAGCGCCGAAAGCTCGCGGTTCAGCCGCTCCAGCAGGTCGCTGCGGGTGATCGCCAGCTCCAGCAGGGCCTTGCGCAGCTGCGGGGTAACCTGTTCCTGCGGTTGGGCTGCCAGCAGCTTGTCGACATAGGTCACCGGGTTGCTCATCACCTCGCGCTGCTGGCTGACCTCGAATTGGTACAGGCGGGTGTCGGCGATCTGGTCGGCCAGGTCACGGTCGAGTTTCAGGTGTGGCAGGGTCTGTTTCTGTTTGTAGAGGATCTTGGACAGCAGCAGGCTGCCCTTGAGCACGTTGATCTGCTCGTCCAGCGCCTGGTCGGCCTGGGTCAGGCTGTCCAGTTGCTGCTTGGTGCGCAGGTTCTGCTGGGTCAGCTCATTGAGGCGGTCGGTGCTTTTGAGCAGGTAGTCGGACAGCTTCAGGTTAGCTGCGCTTTCGGTGGCCAGCAGGCTGCTGCCGCCCGCCTTCTGCGCCTCGATCGATTGCTGGGTGACCGTTTCCTGGGACTGGGCCAGGCGCTTGTCGTTGATCAGCGTCTGCAGGTCCTGGATTTCCTGCTCCAGACGCGCGGCACGCTCGATCAGCAGGTCATGGCGGGCGTTGCCAAGGTCCTGCAGCACGCTGTTGCCGGCCAGTTCCTGGCGGCGCAGCAGGGTCAGCGCGTTGAGCGAAGCCAGTTCTGCGTTCAGCTGGTTGCGCTGGTCGGCGTTGATCGACTTGCCACCGTCCTTGCCGGTCTTGAGGATGCTGTTGATCTGCTGGGCGCGGGTCTGGTTGCTGCTGATTTCGGCCTGGGCACGTTCGGGGCGGGTCTGCGAGTTGATGATCAGGCTGTTGGCGTCGGACAGCGACTTCTGCAGCTCGCCCTGCTGGGTGTTGCGCTCGCTGAGCATCTGTTCGAGCTGCTGCACGTTGAGGTTGGCATAGCGCTGGGCAACCGGCTGAACCTTGGTTTGCTTGAGCCGGGCCAGCTCTTTCTGGCTGTCGTCGGTTTCCTTGGGTGCGGCACTGAGTTGCTGCTTGAGGGCGGCCAGCTTCTTCTCGTTGTCGTCCTTGCTGGCCAGCAGGCTCAGGGTCTGTTCCAGCACCTGCTGCAAGGCCTTCTGGTCGGCCTCGGGCAGCTTGCGCTCGGCGATCTTGTCGAGGCTGTTCTGAATGCTGGCAGCCGTTGGCGGCTCTGCCGCGGTGGCCGCGAAGGAAAGGGACAGGCACAGCCCGAGCAGGGCTGGGCGAAGGTATGCGCGCAGGGACATAGGCAGACTACTTGTGGATCCGGCAGAAACGAAGTTTAGAGGAACAATCCTGGTCCGGGTCGCGTTCCTTCGGGGAATCTGACGCCCACTTTCTGGATCTTGTTCCCGACCATGGTCGCCACGGTCCAGATCGTGCCGTGCCATTCCACCTGGTCACCTACTACTGGAGCGCCTCCGACCTTCTGTCGGATGAACTGCGCCAGCGGCATTTTCGCGTCCAGGCCATCGAGTTTCAGGCCATACAGTGCGGCCACCGCACCCAGTTCGGCATCGCCTTCGAGAACGAAGTCGCCGAAGAAGCGCAGGTCCAGGCCACGCTGCGGCGCCTGGCTGAACAGTTTGCCCAGCGCCGGCAGGTTGTGTTCGTGGCCGATCACGCAGAGCATGTCGTCGACCTCCAGCACGGTGCTGCCAGAGGGGTGCAGCAACTGCTCGCCGCGGAACAGGGCGGCGATGCGTGTGCCTTCCGGCATCTTCAGCTCGCGCAGGGCGGCGCCGATGCACCACTTCTCCTTGCCCAGGCGGTAGACGAACATTTCCCACTCGCTGGTGATGTGCACCTCCAGCGCAGAGCGGGAGATGGGCGCCGGATCCGGTGGTACCGTCACCTTCAGCAGCTTGGCCATCCACGGCAGGCTGGTGCCTTGCACCAGCAGCGACACCAGCACGATGAAGAAAGCCAGGTTGAAGAACAGCTGGGCGTCCGGCAGGCCGGCCATCAGCGGGAACACCGCGAGAATGATCGGCACCGCGCCGCGCAGGCCAACCCACGAGATGAAGCCTTTTTCGCGGCCGTGGAAGGCCTTGAACGGCAGCAATGCCGCCACCACCGACAGAGGCCGCGCCACCAGGATCATCCACAACGCCAGGCCCAGTGCCGGCAGGGCAATGGGCAGCAGGTCGTGCGGTGTCACCAGCAGCCCCAGTACCAGGAACATGCCGATCTGCGCCAGCCAGGCCATGCCGTCGAGCATGTGCAGGATGCCATGGCGGCTGCGAATCGGCTTGTTGCCCAGCACCAGGCCGCACAGGTACACAGCCAGGAAGCCGCTGCCGTGCAGGGCGTTGGTCAGCGAGAACACCACCAGGCCACCGGCCACCACCAGAATGGGGTAGAGGCCACCGGCCAGGTTGATCCGGTTGACCATTTGCAGCATCAGCCAGCCGCCGCCCAGGCCCAGCAACCCGCCGATGCCGAACTCGCGCAGCAGGTGGGTGAGTAGGCTCCAGTGCAGGCCGGTCTGGCCGCTGGCAATCATGTCGATCAGCGTAACTGTCAGGAAGACCGCCATCGGGTCGTTGCTGCCCGACTCGATCTCCAGGGTGGCGGTAACCCGTTCGTTCAGGCCCTTGCCGCCCAGCAGCGAAAACACCGCTGCGGCGTCGGTGGAGCCGACGATGGCGCCGATCAGCAAGCCCTGGATCAGGCTCAGGTTGAACAGCCAGGCAGCAACAAGGCCGGTCAGGGCGGTGGTGATCATGACCCCGACCGTGGCCAGCGACAGTGCCGGCCATAGCGCTACGCGAAAGCTCGCCACCCGTGTGCGCAGGCCGCCGTCGAGCAGGATCACCGCCAGGGCGAGGTTGCCCACCAGGTAGGCGGTCGGGTAGTTGTTGAAGATGATGCCGCCACCATCGACACCGGCGACCATGCCCACGGCGAGAATGATGACCAGAATAGGGATGCCCAGGCGCGACGACAGCGAACTGACCAGAATACTCGCGCCCACCAGTAATGCGCCGATCAGGAACAGGCTGTTGATGGTGCTGGCATCCAAAGGCAGGTACTCCGGGATAACGCTGGAAAGGGGAATGACTGGCAAGTCGCGTGCCAATCGATTCTAACCTGATGAATTGGCAGCATGTAAAGCGTTTCTGCAGATGTGCAAAAGGCACCGCGGTGGGTGCCTTTTGTCATGCTGCCGGTGCAGGCTTACGCCTGCTTCACTTCACGCATCGGCTTGCCTTTGACCGGGGCATCACCAGCCACGTAGTACTTGGCGGTGCTGCGTGGCAACGGCTTGCGACCACGGATCTTGTCCGAGATTTTCTCGGCAATCATGATCGTGGTGGCGTTGAGGTTGCCGGTGATGATCAACGGCATGATCGAGGCATCCACTACGCGCAGGCCCTGCATGCCGTGCACACGGCCTTCGCCATCGACCACCGCCATGTCGTCGGTGCCCATCTTGCACGAGCAGGACGGGTGGAAGGCGGTTTCGGCGTGCTCGCGGATGAACTTGTCCAGCTCTTCATCGGTTTGCACATGCGCGCCGGGGCTGATTTCGCGGCCGCGGTACGGGTCCAGTGCCGGCTGGGCCATGATTTCGCGGGTCAGGCGGATGCCGTCACGGAATTCCTGCCAGTCCTGCTCGGAGGACATGTAGTTGAACAGGATGCTCGGGTGCTGGCGCGGGTCTTTCGACTTGGCCTGGATGCGGCCGCGGGACGGGGAGCGCATCGAACCCATGTGCGCCTGGAAGCCATGCTCCTTCACGCCATTGGAACCGTTGTAATTGATCGCCACCGGCAGGAAGTGGTACTGGATGTTCGGCCACTTGAATTCAGGGCGGCTGCGAATGAAACCGCCAGCCTCGAACTGGTTGCTGGCGCCGATGCCGGTGCCGTTGAACAGCCACTCGGCACCAATGGCCGGCTGGTTCCACCACAGCAGCGACGGGTACAGCGACACCGGCTGGGTGCAGGCGTACTGCAGGTAAAGCTCCAGGTGGTCCTGCAGGTTTTCACCCACGCCCGGCAGGTCGTGCACCACCGGAATGTCGAGGCTTTCCAGCAGGGCACGCGGGCCAACACCGGAGCGCTGCAGCAGCTGCGGCGAAGCGATGGCGCCGGAGCTGACGATCACTTCCTTGCGGGCACGGGCTTCTACGCGTTCTTCGCTGTCGCCCACCAGGTAGGTGACGCCAACCGCGCGCTTGCCTTCGAACAGCACACGGTCGCTGAGGGCGTGGGTCACGATGGTCAGGTTCGGGCGTTTCTTGGCCTGGTCCAGGTAGCCACGGGCGGTGCTGGAGCGGCGGCCGTTCTTGGTCACCGAACGGTCCATCGGGCCAAAGCCTTCCTGCTGGTAGCCGTTGAGGTCTTCGGTACGCGGGTAACCGGCCTGTACACCGGCTTCGACCATTGCGTTGAACAGCGGGTTGTTGCCTGCTTTGGGCGTGGCGACGCTGAGCGGGCCGTCACCGCCGTGGTAGTCGTTGGGGCCGATGTCGCGGGTTTCGGCCTTGCGGAAGTACGGCAGGCAGTCGAGGTAGGTCCAGTCTTCCAGGCCTGGCAGTTCTGCCCAACCGTCGAAGTCCATGGCATTGCCGCGGATGTAGCACATGCCGTTGATCAGCGACGAACCACCCAGGCCCTTGCCGCGGCCA
This sequence comes from Pseudomonas sp. UBA6699, assembly GCF_002454615.1. Taxonomy (NCBI): domain Bacteria; kingdom Pseudomonadati; phylum Pseudomonadota; class Gammaproteobacteria; order Pseudomonadales; family Pseudomonadaceae; genus Pseudomonas; species Pseudomonas sp. UBA6699. Next base: position 18,864 of record NZ_DKJF01000034.1, on the reverse strand, counting down.
CACTCCATGCGGCGGCCGTCCATGAACGGCTCCGGGTCGGTCTCGTAGGCCCAGTTGTAGCGGCGGCCTTGCAGCGGGAAGGCCAGGGCTGCTGGCATCTGGGTGCGGAAGTCGAAGCGGTAGTCGGGGCCGCCGGCTTCCAGCAGCAGTACGGTGACGCCGGCATCTTCGGTCAGGCGGGTGGCCAGTGTGTTACCGGCGGAGCCGGCACCGACGATGATGTAATCGTATTCCATGGCATTTCTCCGAAATGCAGCGGCAAGCTTCTAGCTACAAGCTGCAAGAAAAAGCAGCTGGGCGAAGCTTGCGAATGGATGGTATCTGCAAGGGCCGGCGGTCTGACGCCGACCGGCTCTTTCTTGCAGCTTGAAGCTTGCGGCTTGCAACTGTCGGTCAGAAGACCGAGTTGTAGCCGCCCAGTTCGACCTGAACCGACTTGATACGGGTGTATTGGGCCAGTGAGCTGACGCCGTTTTCACGGCCTACGCCCGACTGCTTGTAACCACCGACCGGCATCTCGGCCGGCGATTCACCCCAGGCGTTGATCCAGCAGATACCGGCTTCGAGCTTGTGGATGATGCGGTGGGCGCGGGTGATGTCGTTGGTGCAGACACCGGCGGCCAGGCCGTAGTCGGTGTCGTTGGCGCGGCGGATCACTTCTTCCTCGGTTTCATAGGTGAGGATGCTCATCACCGGGCCGAAGATCTCTTCCTTGACGATGGTCATGTCGTCGCTGCAGTCGGTGAACACGGTCGGGGCCACGAAGGCGCCTTTGGCGAACTCACCGGTGGTCAGACGCTCGCCGCCGCACAGCAGGCGGGCACCTTCCTCTTTGCCCTTGGCGATGTAGCCCAGCACGCTTTCCATGTGCTGGAAGCTGACCAGCGGGCCGAAGTTGGTGTTTTCGTCTTCCGGGTTGCCGACGCGGATGCGCGCAACGCGCTCGGCGATCTTGGCTTCGAAGGCAGCCTTCATTTCAGCCGGGATGAACACGCGGGTACCGTTGGTGCATACCTGGCCCGAGCTGTAGAAGTTGGCCATCATGGCGATGTCGGCGGCCTTGTCCAGGTCGGCATCGGCGCAGATGATCAGCGGCGACTTGCCGCCCAGTTCCATGGTGACTTCCTTGAGCGACGAGCTCGAGGCGCTGGCCATGACCTTCTTGCCGGTGGTGGTGCCGCCGGTGAAGGAGACCTTTTCGATGCGGGGGTGCTCGGTCAGCCAGGTACCGACTTCACGGCCGCTGCCGGTCAGCACGTTGAACACGCCATTGGGCAGGCCGGCTTCGGTGTAGATCTCGGCCAGTTTGAGGGTGGTCAGCGACGTGACTTCCGATGGCTTGAAGATCATCGCGTTGCCAGCGGCCAGGGCCGGGGCGGATTTCCACAGGGCGATCTGGATCGGGTAGTTCCAGGCACCGATACCTACGGTCACGCCCAGCGGCTCGCGGCGGGTGTAGACGAAGGACGACTCACGCAGCGGGATCTGCTCGCCCTCGATGGCCGGCACCAGGCCTGCGTAGTACTCCAGCACATCGGCGCCGGTGACGATGTCGACATAGCGGGTTTCCGAGTACGACTTGCCGGTGTCCAGGGTTTCCAGCATGGCCAGCTCGTCGTTGCGCTCACGCAGGATGTCGACGGCGCGGCGCAGGATGCGCGAGCGCTGCATGGCGGTCATCGCAGCCCAGACTTTCTGGCCACGCTCGGCGCTTTCGACGGCTTTCTCGACGTCAGCCTCGGTCGCACGCTGCACGTGGGCAAGGACTTCGCCGGTAGCCGGGTTGATGGCTTCGAAAGTGGCATCGCTGCCAGCGTCGACGTAAGCGCCATCGATGTAGAGTTTTTGCGTTCCGAAACGGGCCATAGTGTCCTCGCAAGTGCAGTGTGTGGTTTGGCTTTGCGTCACGCTCCTGCCGGGTGGGCAAGGGCCGTGCGCGCTTGTTCAGCAGCCGGGTCGTTGGTGCCCAGGGTGTGCTGCTTAGCCAGTTGTAGATCCATGTATTCGTAAGCAATCCGTACTGCCTGGCCAGTGTCGAATGCATCACCCGACAAGGCACCGCGCAGCCACAGACCGTCGATCAGGGCTGCCAGGCCACGGGCGGCCTTGCGCGCATGGTAAAGCGGCAAGGCACGGCGAAACTGGCAACACAGGTTAGAGTACAAACGGTGGTCGTTGATCCGTTGCAACCTGTGCAAATCGGGCTGGTGCATGCTGGAAGCCCAAAAGGCCAACCAGGTTTTCATCGCCGGGCCGTTCACCTGGCTGGCATCGAAGTTGCCCTCGATGATCACTTTCAGGTGAGCGCGCGGGCTGTCGTCCGTCAGGGCCTGGCGACGTGCTCGAACGCCTTCGTTGAGCATATTCATGATGTAACCCATCGTCGCTGCTATCAGGCCGTTCTTGTCCCGAAAGTAGTGACTGATGATGCCGTTCGACACCCCGGCCAAACGGGCAATCAGCGCAATGCTGGCGTCCCCCAGGCCGACCTGGTCGACAGCCTGCAACGTGGCTTCGATCAACTGCTGGCGGCGGATGGGTTGCATACCGACCTTGGGCATCTTGCTATCTCCTCAGGCCTGCGAGCAGGCGACAGGCGGCTGACTCGGCGAAGACCAGTCTATTTTGTTTTGATTGAACGTTCAATCAATAAAGAATAAGCTCTGCGACAATTTGTGCCATTGACAGTCTTTCAGGTCGTCGAGCAGGCACGAATTGACACCCCAGGAAATCGCGTAACCCCCGTAATACAAGGCGTTGACGGGCATCAGCGATGCGAAATGCAGATTCTGCCACGTGGCCCCGGCCCTGCGGCGGGCCCTTGGAGCGGGCGGGGTGATCTGTGACAAATGCGCGCACCCAGCGGGTAAAGCGTGGCATTTGCAGCAGACCACCTGTCTGTTTTTTGCAACGTATCGATTCGGGATCACGGTTTCCAGGGTGCTTTTATAACACCTGATGCAGTGGGGATATTCCACCAATTGCTCGGGAAAGAATGATTAGCCTCCACAGCCGCACTGCCCGGAGCATTCGTGCAATGAGTTCTGCCTCACTTACCAAGCCCCCCGCCGAGAGGGTACGGGTCAACCGCGTGGTGTTCTTCACCTCGGCGCTGATGATCCTTGTTCTGACTGCCTTGCTGATCGCTGTACCCGAAACTGCCGGCCAGGTGCTGGGCGTGGCCCAGAAGTGGCTGACGCGCACCTTTGGCTGGTACTACATGCTGGTGATCTGCGGTTACCTGCTGTTCGTCGTCTACCTGGCCTTCTCCGATTACGGCAGCCTCAAGCTCGGCGGCAAGGACGACCAGCCCGACTTCAGCTATGGCGCCTGGGCCGGCATGCTGTTCTCCTCGGGCATCGGTATTTCGCTGCTGTATTTTGGCGCCTCCGAGCCCCTGGACCACTACTTCAACCCACCGGAGGGCACCCCGGCAAGCCTCGAAGCTGCGCGCCAGGGCCTGCAGCTGACCTTCCTGCACTGGGGCCTGCATGGCTGGGCGATCTATGCGCTGGTCGGCCTGGCCGTGGGCTACTTCGCCTACCGGCATAACCAGCCGCTGGCGCTGCGCTCGGCGTTGTACCCCCTGGTCGGCGAACGTTGGGTCAAGGGTGCCGCCGGCAATGCCGTGGACATCTTCGGCATGTTTGTCACCCTGTTGGGCCTGGTCACCAACCTGGGCATCGGTGCCATGCAGGTGTCGTCCGGGCTGGAGTACCTGTTCGGCATGGACCACAGCAAGACCAACCTGCTGGTGGTGATCCTGGTGATGGCTGGCGTGGCTACCGTGGCGGCGGTTTCGGGTGTGGAAAACGGCATTCGCCGCCTGTCCAACCTGAACATCATGCTGTTCAGCGGCTTGCTGATCTTCGTCCTGCTGGGCGGCGAAACCCTGCACCTGCTGAACGGCTTCGTGCAGAACGTAGGCGATTACCTCAACGGTATCGTGCTGAAAACCTTCGACCTGTACGTGTATGAGGGCGAGGCTGGCAAGTCCGAACGCTGGTTGGGCCTGTGGACCGTGTTCTACTGGGCCTGGTGGATCTCCTGGGGCCCGTTCGTAGGCATGTTCATCGCCCGTATTTCCAAAGGCCGCACCGTGCGCCAGCTGGTCATGGGTGTGCTGCTGATCCCGCTGGGCTTCACCTTGGCCTGGTTGTCGATTTTCGGTAACACGGCGCTGGACCTGGTGATCAACCAGGGCGCGGTCGAGCTGGGCAAGACTGCGCTGGAACAACCCTCGATGTCGATCTACCAACTGCTGGAATACTTCCCGGCAGCCAAGCTCGTGATCGGGGTGGCGGTGTTCGTTGGCTTCGTGCTGTTCCTGACCCCGGCCGATTCCGGTGCGGTGATGATGGCCAACCTGTCCTGCAAAGGCGGCAAGGTCGACGAGGATGCCCCGCACTGGATGGTGGTGTTCTGGTCGGTGGTGATCACCCTGGTGACCATCGGTTTGCTGTTCGCCGGTAATTTCGAGGCCATGCAAACCATGGTCGTGCTGGCGGGCTTGCCATTCTCGGTGGTGCTGGTGCTGTTCATGTTCGGCCTGTACAAGGCCATGAAACAGGACGTGGCGGTAGAGCAGGAGCGCGCCGAACTGGCTGCCCGTGGCCGACGTGGGTTCAGTGAGCGGCTGACCCAGCTGGAGCTGCAGCCGACCCAGGCCGTGGTGCAGCGCTTCATGGACAAGCAGGTCAGCCCGGCCCTGAAAGAGGCTGCTGCGCAGTTGCAGACCCTGGGCTTCGACGTGGAGTCCCGTGTCGGCCAGGCGCGCGACATGATGGGCCTGCGGGTGATGATGGAAGAAGGTAACCCGTTCGTCTACGAAGTGAGCCTGGACGGCTACCTGGCGGCACCCAGCGAGGCGCCGGTGGAAGGCGAGCCGGAAGTCCGTCAACGCTTCTACCGTGCCGAGGTGTACCTGCACGACGGCAGCCAGGAGTACGACCTGATGGGCTTTGCGCCCGAGCAGATCGTGCGTGACGTGCTGGACCAGTTCGAAAGCCATCGCCAGTTGCTGGGGCGAGTGTACAGCTGACGCTGCTGCAATGAAGAAAAGGCCTTGCCCACCGTGCAAGGCCTTTTTTTTGAGCAATATGTAGCGCGGGTATCGCACCTGAATACCGCAGCCTGCGTTTTTTCAGCGGAGGCACCCAGCATGACGAGTTACAAGATACCCCCCTTCGATTTCCGCCAGGCCGTGGCCGGGCAGTTCGACGGCCGGCCGACCCTGCGCCAGGTCGCCAGTGCGCAGCTACTGCGCGTGCTGCTGCCGCACCTGCCATGGTTGGCCAACACCACGCCAGCCCTGACAAATGCTGACCCACTGATGCTGGACAGCCCAGACCCCGCTACTGCGTATTGGACCACCACACCCTTTGTGGACCGGGTTCTGGAAGCCTTGCTCGACCCCCAGGCGTTGAGCCTGGCGCCACTGGCGGATGGGCGCCATTACAACCTCGGGCTCACCGGCAGCCATCGTTTTGCCGGCTCGTCGAGCGAGTTCGACACCCGGCAATTGCCTGACTTGTCAGCTGCCCTGAACCAGCTGGTTGAGGACTTGCCACGACACTTCTGCGAGGCCCAGCTCGAGTTCTGGCGAGGCAAGGGCAGCGCCGGGGTGAGTCGCGACGAATGGTTGCAGTTGCTGCTCAAGCTCGCGCTACTGCGCAGCTTGCCCTGGCAGGGACTGGACCCGCAGGAGCAGGCCTGTATCCGCGGCCTGCTGCACGGCGGTGATGAGCAGCCCGCGGTGTACTTCGTGCAGACCCGGCTGACCAGTGCCTCCATGCAATACGATCAACTGCAATGCCAGATGCTGATAGCCGCCGAGTGGGATGAGCGTGAGGTCATCCTGTGGTGCGCACCTTCGGGGATAGTACGCAGTTTCGAGTCGTTGCACGCGTTTGGCCTAGCCTTGCGTGACGAACTGGCGCAACGCTACGCCTTCGAACGGATGAGTTGGCAACGCTATCCCGCCACTGGCAATGTGTTTGCCCAGCAAGTCTCGCTGCTGCTCGATACGGTGCTCGCCAGGGTCGAGCTTGCGCGTTATGCCGATATCCAGGATGTTCCGGCCCTTGAGCAGCGTTTTGACCAGCTTGGCGACCCTTCTTCGTGGTTCGTGGGGTACCCGGATGAAACCCCGGCAGTGCAACCTCCCCCTGGGTTGATGGCCAGTGCGCAGGACAGTTTTGCCTGCAGCGCTGCCTTGCTGCAGCTCGCGCTTTACCAGCTCGACTCGGGTGGGGTCTCAGCACTGGATGGCGTTCAATCGCTGACCGATTACGCCCGTCAACGGCTGACCACGCAGATCCGCGAGGATCACGGGGCAGACAACTCGCCGGACGATCTTGTATTCGACCTTTACCTGGCCCGTGGGATCCCTGGTGGGGCGGGCACAGGCACCGGCGGCGGCGAGCCATTGGCCTTCGCCGGGAGCAAGACGCTCACCGAATTTGCCATTGGCAACCTCGCGTCGCTCAAGGGGGCGGCAATCGAGCGCATTTACCTGCGTGGCGGGGGTGAGGCACCGGCATGGCTCGATGCCGACGCCGCCAGAGCCCTCGTGACCAAAGTGGATATCGGTAGCCATTATCCTGCCTATGTCGCGGCGCAACTGGACGATCCGGCCAAGCGCGCGGACCGGGTCACGCGCCTGGGGCGGGAATGGCGTGCAGCACTGCTGGCCGCTGCACTCACTGCCAAGATGGACGGCAAGATCAAAGAGCCAGGCCTGCAATGCGTGGTCGACTATTGTGCGGGGCACGTCGACCCCGACGCGCCGCGCATGATCCTGTTTCCGCTGGCGTTCAGGCGTAGCGCAGCGTCCAGGGTCACGGACCCGGTACGCTGCATGTACATTCTGTTTTGCGCGGAGCCCTCGCTGGTGTTGCTGTACCGGCCCCTGTTCGCCAAAGACACGCTGCGTGAATATGCCAGCCTCTCGGCTTTGCTCGAACACGTGCGTGAATCGGAGATTTTGCAGGAGAGTATTCTTGACTGGATGCAGCCCAGCGCCAGGCCTGTCTACGACCATGGTGGTTTCCGCGAACCGCACATCAGCGTCATCGGCATCGACCCCTATGCGCTGCCTGAGCGTCCGGAACCTGCCAGGCTGGCGATCGAATTCTGGCGTAGCAACATTGACGAGAAACTTTATACAGCCAATCGGGACCTGCTGCTGACGCTCGCTGATGAACAGTCTGTGTCCAACGCCGAGAGCCGCTGGCAGACCTTGTGCGAGGGGGCATGGCTGTTGTTCGATGTCGTGACCTTGGCGCTTCGGGGGCCTGTGGCCTCGGTGGCCTGGTTGGTGCAATTGCTCAACGCGTTGCAGCAAGACATTGAGGCCTTGGAGCGTGGCAATGAGTTTGATCGGTCGGCGGCAACGGTTGACCTGATATTGAACCTGGGCATGGTGTTGCTGCATGCCAGGCAACCCGCCAAAGCCTTTCCCGCCTATGCATTGCCCGGTGCGGCGGAGGTCGAGGGGCCTGAGGCGCAGCGCGGCGCATTTGCCGAAATTGCAATCGCGCCTATCGAGGAAACGCCTGTGCCTGGCCAAGCGCTGCCGAGCCGCTGGCTCGATTTTTCATGGCGAGGCCAGAGTGGCTTCAACTGGTTGCCGCGCGAACAGCGCGAAGCACTCAGGGCCATGCGTGCACCGGTCTCGCTTGCGGGCGTGCAGCCCTTGAACCAAGGTACGGCCACGGGCTTGTACCTGATCGACGGCGATCATTATGTAGCCCTGGCCAGTGATACCTACCGCGTGGAGCGGTTGCCAGAGGGTGTACGGGTGGTCGATGGTGGCGGAGCCGCGGGGCCCTGGCTGCGTTTCGTCGACGGCGCGTGGCGTGTGGACACGGCGCTTGGTCTGCGGGGTGGCATGGGGCCAAAATTTACTCAAGAGAGGCTGGGTGCTCGGTTTCGCGACTTGCACCAAAAGATAAGTCGCCTTGACAACCGCGCCCGGGAGGCCAGAGAGCAAGCCGGGCCTTTTGCCAGAGCTGCGCAGGAATTGCGCGAAAAACTGCTGAAACTCAGGGAACTTCGGGCCAACGCATCCGAAAGGCTGGCCGCGTTGCCCGCCGAAGACGAGGCGGGGAAGTCGCAGTTGCGCACAACGCTCGCGCTTTACGATGAGCGCAAGATTACGTTCGAGCAGGACCACTTCACACAGATCAACCTGATGCTGAAGGAGCTGGAAGCTGCGGTCGGCGCCGATATTGAAATACTGGCGCTGCACGCGACCATGCGAGAAGACAAATTTGCCCGTGAGCGGGAAAAGGGGGGCTGGGACGGGGTGCTTGCCGAGCACGATAAAGTTGTTCGCAACAGCGCTATCAACGATGCCGAGATTATTTTCACCGAGCTCTGGAGCCTTGCGAATTACCCCGAACTTGTGGAGATGCAAAACGCGCTGGATGGGCGGCCAGTCCGTGAATTCGCGGATTTGTATGAGAAGTTGCGCGTCAAACAGCAAGTCGTGATCGACGTGCAGGATCGCATGTTGGTCGGGAGTGAGCAGCTGGATCAATTGTTGACCGAAACGCCGGAAGATTTCGAGGTACAGGATTGGGGGGGCAACGCCAAACGCACCGTCGCAGACATAATTGCCAAGCGCCGCGTCAGTACAGTTCAACTGCGTTTACACCAGGTGGTGAATCTGGCCGAGCTGGCGCTGCACCTGGAAAGCGACCGGCCAGACGTACTTGCAGGCTACAAAGCTGCCCTGGCCAGCTCAAGCCTGCGCAACGCGGCCGAAGCCCACGGCGAGTTGGCCTTCTCCAACCTGCCGGCGCAGGACAGGATCGTCATCCTCCACGAAGCCTGGGACGAATACAGTGCTGCACTGGTCAACAGCGATCGCGTTTGCCGAGAGGGTGGGGCGTTGATCGAACCGGCCATGATCAAGCGCTATCGGGAGCACATCAGCAAGCTCAAGCTCGATGTGAACGTACGTCTGGGCATAGCGTATGATGAGCAGGATCACCCCCTTCTACCGACCGGGCGTAGGCCTTATCCGGCGTCCCGCGTGCCGCAGCGGTTGGTGCGTAACGGCCAGGGCCAACTGATGATCGGCAACGTTATCGAAGGGCAACCCTTGCTCGAGGTGCGTGAGAAGATAAGCGATAAGGTATTGGCCACCTTTGAACAAGTAGATGGCGAGTGGCGCGAGGTCCAGCAGCCATCGTTGTCCGACGAAGCCCCCCTAGCCGATCTCGCTAGTTGGGTGCAGTCTCTACTGAATAAGAGCAATGACCATCGAGCCTCAGCCAAGGCCTATGTCGAGATCGATATCAGCGGGTCGCTGGTGGCCAGGATATACGATCTTCAACTGAACAAACTGACCGAGGCAGTGAGCGTAGTGCGCGATGCCGGTGGCGACGATGCGCTGATCAGGACCTTGGAACAGGAAGTGGATGCGCTGCGTACAGAGAAGGAGGTGCAACTTACCACCCTGTACACCCGCACCCGCCGCCCCACTGCCGAAGCCCTGCGCTTTCTTCACGATTTGAAGGCGATCAAGGTCGTATACCTCAAGCGGCATGTCATGGCGGACGGTAGCGCTTTCGATGAGTACCTGGTCCAGCTCTTGTCAAACAACCGTAAACTCTGGGCTGTGCATTTCCATTTGCGGTCGCAGGCTGCCTACGCCCGGGATTTTACTTCGGGGCACCTGAAGGTGTGGGCCCAGCGTTACCTGAGCAGCCAGGTTGCCAGGGATACAGGGCAGCAGCTTTACCGCGGCAAGCTGACACTACAGCAAGCCACGGGGATCATCCCTTTCGATCGTCCAACAGCACAGTAGGTTCGGGGCGGCTTGCTTCTGGCCGAACCCAGGTTCATCGGTTGCTGTAGCGGCCGTGCCGGCCATGCGCCGGCATGGCCTGGTTGCTCCGCTCGGCAATCATCTGTGGCAGACCCAGCAGCGTGATGCCCTGGCTTTTCAGGCGGGGCAGTTCGCGGGCCAGCACCTCCAGCGTTTGCGGGTAAGGGTGGCCGATCAGCACTGCCGAGCCTTGCTTGTGCGCCAGGGCCACGCCTTGTTGCAACTGCCCGGCAATGGCTTCGGTGGTGCGCACGTCATCGAGAAACACATCCCGCGAGACATGCGCCAGGCCTTGCGCCTGTGCTTCTGCAGCCGCGACGGTGGCGGCACTGGTACGGCTGTCGACGAAGAACAGGTGGCGGCGCTGCAATTCGCCCATCAGCCAGGCCATGGGTTCGCGCTGGGCCGTCATGCGGCTGCCCATGTGGTTGTTGATGCCGGCCGCGTAAGGCACCTTGAGCAGCGCGCTGTCCAGGCGCCGGGCCAGCTCTTCGCCGGCGATGCCGGGGTGCCAGGCATAGGGCCCGGTGGCCGGGTCCATGGGCATGTGCAGGATCACCGTTTTGCCAGCCCTGTGCGCTTGGCGGGCGAAGTCGGTTGCATGCGGGGTGTCGGGCATGATGGCCATGGTCACCGGGCCGGGTAGGGCCAAGGTGCGGCTGTCCCGCTCGGGGCTCTGGCCAAGGTCGTCGATGATGATGCTCATGTAGGCTTTGCCGGCCGGCGCCGCTTGCGCGACCCCGGCCAACAGGCAGAACACCAGGCACAGCAGGTACCGCACGGGCTGGATCATTTGCCCGAGGTGATGTTGAGGCCTTTGAGCAGGCTCAGTGCCTGGCTCAGTTGGAAGTCGTCGTCCTGTGGGCGCTCCTTGCGCTTGCTGCTGCCGGTCGGGCGGTCGGCGCCGCCGTTACCGTTGCCCAGGTGGCCCTGCAGGTCGGCTTCCTTGAAGTTGTCGGTGTCGACCTCGGCAGTGAGCTTGGCCTGACGTACTTCGATGTCGGGGACGATACCCTGGGCCTGGATCGAACGGCCATTGGGGGTGAAGTACAGTGCGGTGGTCAGCTTCAGGGCGCGGTCATTGGCCAATGGCAGCACGGTTTGTACCGAGCCTTTGCCGAAACTGTCGGTGCCCATCAGCACGGCGCGCTTCTGGTCTTGCAGTGCGCCCGCCACAATTTCCGAAGCCGATGCGCTGCCGCCGTTGATCAGCACCACCAGTGGCACCCCTTCGCTGGCGTCGGCCGGGTCGGCCGAGAAGCGCAGCTCGGAATTGGCGATGCGGCCCTTGGTGTAGACGATCAGGCCCTTGGTGAGGAAGTGGTCGGCCACTTCCACGGCCGATTGCAGCACGCCACCCGGGTTGTTGCGCAGGTCGAGCACCACCCCGCGCAGTTTCTTGCCGTTGTCCTTGCGCAGCTTGGCCAGGGCTTTGCCCACCTCGTCGCCGGTCTTGACCTGGAACTGGGTGATGCGGATATAGCCGTAGTCGTTTTCCAGCAGCTGGCTCTTCACGCTCTTGACCTGGATCACCGCGCGGGCCAGGGTCACGTCGAAGGGGTTACCGCCGTCGCGGACCAGGGTCAGGGTGATTTTGTCGCCGACCTTGCCGCGCATCTTGTCCACCGCTTCGGTCATGGTCTGGCCGCGGGTCGGGGCGCCGTTGATCTTGACGATCAGGTCGCCGGCCTGGACGCCTGCACGCGAGGCCGGGGTGTCATCGATCGGCGAGACCACCTTGATGAAGCCGTCTTCCTGGCCCACTTCGATACCCAGCCCACCGAACTCGCCGCTGGTGCTTTCCTGCAGTTCCTGGAAGTCCTCGGGGCCCAGGTAGGCCGAGTGTGGGTCGAGGTTGCTGAGCATGCCCTTGATGGCATTCTCCAGCAGGGTCTTGTCGTCTACCGGCTCGACATAGGCCGCCTTGATGCGGTCCATGACTTCGGCGAAGGTGCGCAGCTCTTCCAGTGGCAGTGGCGCCTTGGCAGTGACCTCGGTGGCCGGCACAGCTGCCGCCTTGGCCGGCTCCGCGGCAGTGGCCAGGGGCGCGCCGACCGCCAGGGCGATGGACAGGGCCAACTGGGTGAGACGAGGCGAGTGCAGCATGTCGAACGGACTCCTGATCCTGTAAGCGCTCCCTGCGGAGCATCGGTGCAGCGTTTGGGCCGCGCCGTAGAAAGTTGACTAACCCCGGCACCACTGCGAAGGGTCGGTAGGCCGGCCCTGCTGGCGGATGGCGAAGTACAAGCCTGCCGCGTCCTGGCCACCGCTGTCGCCGACGGTGGATATGGCTTCACCGGCCTTGACGATGTCACCGGCACTTTTCAGCAGGCTCTGGTTATGGCCGTACAGGCTCAGGTAACCGTTGCCATGATCGAGAATGACCAGAAGCCCGGCGCCGCGCAACCAGTCGGCGAACACCACACGCCCGCCGTGCACGGCGCGCACTTGTGTGCCGGGGTTGGCGCTGATCATCACGCCGTCCCATTTGGCCCGGGCATCGTTGCCGCGTGCATCGCCGAAGCGTGCCAGCAATCGACCATTGACTGGCCAAGGAAGTTTGCCCCGTGCTGCAGAAAATGCACCGCCGTAGTTGGCACCGTCGCTGGAAACCATCGGCCCGAGGGTGGTACGGGCCTTTTTCGGCGGCTCTGCCGGCGCTTCAGGCTCGCGCGCCTGGTTGCGCGCAGCGGCGGCCAGGGCCTCTTGCTGCCGGCGTTTTTCCGCTTCCTGCTGCGCCAGCAAGGCTTTCTTGCGTGCCTCTTCAGCCTCGCGGGCCTGGCGTGCCAGGGTTTCCTCGATGGTCTTGAGGACTTTGGCCAGGTCGGCCTGGTCCTGCTGACGGGCCTGGAGCTTCTGGTCGCGGTCTTTCATGTCGCTGTTGAGCTTGGCCAATACCTGCTGGCGCTTGCCGCGTTCGCTCTCCAGGGCCTGGCGGCGGCTGTCGAGGTCGGCGCGCTGGGCCAGCAACTGCTGCTGCTGGGCAGACATTTGCTGCTCGACACTGGCCAGCTGGCGGAGGGTTTCGTTGAAGGTGCGCAGCTGCTCCAGGCGCGCCTTGCTCATGTAGTCGTAGTAGGTCAGGGTGCGGGCGAATTTCTCTGGGTTCTGCTGGTTGAGCAGCAGCTTGAGGTATTCCTCGCGACCGTTGTTCTGGTAGGCCGAGCGGGCCTGAATGGCGATCAGCCGTTGCTGTTCAACGCGGGCGGTCTGGAGTTTTTTTTTCTCGGTTTCAAGGCGCTCCAGCTCGCCCTCGGTCTTTTTTAGCGCTTGCTGCAGTGCCTCCACCTGCTTTTCGAGGTTGCCGATGTCGGTCTCGGTGGCTTTCAGGTCCTTTTGCACACCGGCTTTTTCTTCCTGGAGCTTGCCCAGTGTTTTCTTGAGCTCGGCAATGTCCTGGCGGGTGGCGTCCAGTTGCTGCTGGGTCTGTGCGCGCTCATCGGCGAAGGCCGGGCTGAGCAGGCATGACAAGGCTAGGAGGATCAGGGCGCGAAGCATGGGGTTTGGCGTACCAAGGATGGAGACTGGCCTAGTATGCCCGCCTGGGCGGGCAAATTGAATCAGCTGCAAGCGTGAAGCTACAAGCGGCAAGAAAAAGCGCGCCACCTCTTGCTTGCAGCTTGCAGCCGTCAGGCGTCTACCAGAATCGAAGTGCCGGTCATTTCGGCAGGCTTTTCCAGCCCCAGCAGCTTCAACATGGTCGGCGCAACATCGGCCAGCACGCCGCCATCACGCACTTTCACGTTGCGCTTGCCGACATAGATGAACGGCACCGGCTCGGTGGTGTGTGCGGTGTGGGCCTGGCCGGTGGACTCGTCTTCCATCTGCTCGACGTTCCCGTGGTCGGCGGTGATCAGCGCTTCGCCACCGACCTTGTCCAGCGCCTCGACAATGCGGCCAACGCAGTTGTCCAGCGCTTCGACAGCCTTGACTGCCGCTTCGAACACGCCGGTGTGGCCGACCATGTCACCGTTGGCGTAGTTGACCACGATCACGTCGAAGCGCTGTTGCTCGATGGCTTCGACAATGCGGTCGGTCACTTGCGGTGCGCTCATTTCCGGCTGCAGGTCGTAGGTGGCGACCTTCGGCGATGGGATCAGGATGCGCTCTTCGCCTTCGAATGGCTCTTCGCGGCCACCGGAGAAGAAGAAGGTGACGTGGGCGTATTTTTCGGTTTCGGCGATACGCAGTTGGGTCTTGCCGTGCTTTGCCAGGTACTCGCCCAGTACATTGTTCAGGCTGGACGGGGCAAAGGCAGCGGGTGCCGGGATTTTCGCCGAATACTGGGTCAGGCCGATGTAGGCCGCCATTTTTGGCAGGCGTGCACGGGCGAATTCGGTGAAATCGGGCTCGACGAAGGCGCGCGACAACTCGCGAGCGCGGTCGGCGCGGAAGTTCATGAAGATCACGGCATCGCCGTCTTCGACCTTGACTGCTGCGCCAATGCGCGTGGCCTTGACGAACTCGTCGCTCTCGTCACGGGCGTAGGCCGCTTGCAGGCCTGCCACGGCGGTGTCAGCGGTGTATTCGGCGCTGCTGTCGACGATCAGGTTATAGGCGGCGCTGACGCGGTCCCAGCGGTTGTCGCGGTCCATGGCGTAGTAGCGGCCGATCAGGCTGGCGATGCGGCCCTTGCCCAGCTTGGCGAAGGTGGCGTCGAGCAGCTCGATGGACGACTGCGCGCTACGTGGCGGGGTGTCACGGCCATCGAGGAAGGCGTGCAGATAGATTTTTTCCGCGCCGCGCTGCGCGGCCAGTTCGGCCATGGCAACGATGTGGTCCTGGTGGCTGTGCACGCCACCATCGGACAGCAGGCCAAGGATGTGCACGGCCTTGCCGGCACCGGCAGCCTTGTCCACCGCACCGGTGAGCACCGGGTTTTGGAAGAACTCACCGTCGCGGATGGCCTTGGTCACCCGGGTGAAGTCCTGATAGACGACGCGGCCCGCGCCCAGGTTCATGTGACCGACTTCGGAGTTGCCCATCTGCCCGTCCGGCAGGCCGACATCCATGCCCGAGCCGGAAATGAGGCCATGCGGCTGGCTGGCGCGCAGGCGGTCGTAGACCGGCGTGTTAGCGGCGTAGATGGCGTTGTATTCAGGGCTTTCGCTGTGGCCGAAGCCATCCAGGATGATCAGGACCAGGGGTTTGGGCGTACTCGTCATCAATCAAACTCACGGTTGTTCAAAGATGATAAAGAAACGCATTTTAGGGCAAATACGCCACGTGCGGCGAATAATCGTCCCATCCCCCGACCGGCGCGCGCGCAATGGCACCATGAAACTGGTCTGATGGCCGGCCCGTCGGGCTTTGGTGGTACCAAGGGGCTGTGTATACTGGCCGGCATTTTCAATCGCCTGGAACACCGCTGATGGTTGCTCACCTGATTCAATTCGCGACAGATCACTACATCCTGGTTGCGATCTTCTTCATTCTGCTGGTCCTGCTGCTCATCAATGAAATCCGCCGTGGCGGGCAGAGCCTGAGCAACGGTCAGCTGACTGCCCTGGTCAATGCCGACAAGGCGCTGGTGATCGATATCCGCCCGGCCAAGGAGTATTCCGCCGGTCACATCGTGGGTGCGGTGAACATTCCGCAGGACAAGCTGGCCAACCGCATGGCCGAGCTGGACAAGCACAAAGAGAAGACCCTGATCGTCGTCGACGCGATGGGCCAGCAGTCCGGCAGCATTTGCCGCGATCTGCTCAAGGCCGGTTACAACGCCGCCAAGCTGAGCGGTGGCGTTTCCAGCTGGAAAGCCGATAACCTGCCCCTGGTGAAGTGATATGAAGCCCGTCATCGTTTATTCCAGCGACTACTGCCCCTACTGCATGCGTGCCAAGTACCTGCTCGAGAGCAAGGGCGTGGCATTCGAGGAAATCAAGGTCGACGGCAAACCGCAACTGCGCGCCGAGATGGCCCAGAAAGCCGGCCGCACGTCGGTGCCGCAGATCTGGATCGGCAGTACCCATGTCGGTGGATGCGATGACCTCTATGCCCTGGAACGCGCCGGCAAGCTCGACGCGTTGCTGGCGGCCTGATTTGCACTGCATTCGAAAACATTAGGATAAGGATCTGCCATGACTGACCAACAGACCAACGGCGCTGCTGCTGAAGACAACAGCCCTCAGTTCTCCCTGCAGCGCATCTATGTGCGCGACCTGTCGTTCGAGGCCCCGAAAAGCCCGCAGATCTTCCGTCAGACCTGGGAGCCAAGCGTTGCCCTGGACCTGAACACCAAGCAAAAGGCCCTGGAAGGCGACTTCCATGAGGTGGTGCTGACCCTGTCGGTCACCGTGAAGAACGGCGACGAAGTCGCGTTCATCGCTGAAGTGCAGCAGGCGGGTATCTTCCTCATCGCCAACCTCGATGCGGCTTCGATGAGCCACACGCTGGGTGCGTTCTGCCCGAACATTCTGTTCCCGTATGCCCGCGAGACCCTGGACAGCCTGGTGACCCGTGGTTCGTTCCCGGCGCTGATGCTGTCGCCGGTCAACTTCGACGCCCTGTACGCGCAGGAAATGCAGCGCATGCAGGAAGCCGGCGAAGCGCCAACCGTTCAGTAACTGCTGCCGGTATCGGAAAAGCGCCTCTAGGGGCGCTTTTTTGTTGGCTGTGTGGGAAGCCGCACGTGGTCCCTGTGGGAGCCGGCTTGCCGGCGATAGGGCCAGTGCAGGCTTACACATCAGCTCCCGGCAAACCCGTTCTGCCGCCAGGCCTCATACACCGTCACCGCCACTGTATTGGACAGGTTCAGGCTGCGACAGCCTGGGCGCATGGGCAGGCGCAGGCGTTGCTCGGCGGGCAGGCTGTCGAGGACTTCTGCCGGCAGCCCGCGGCTCTCCGGCCCGAACAGGAACGCGTCACCCGGCTGGTACGCGACCTCGTGGAACGGGTGCGAGCCCTTGGTGGTAAAGGCGAACAGCCGTGGGTTGCCCAGGCTTTCCAGGCATTCGGCCAGGCTCTGGTGGCGCTTGAGCGTGGCATACTCGTGGTAATCCAGCCCCGCGCGGCGCAGGCGCTTGTCATCCAGTTCGAAGCTGATGGGTTCGATCAGGTGCAGGTGGCAGCCGCTGTTGGCGCACAGGCGAATGATATTGCCGGTATTCGGCGGAATTTCTGGTTGAAAAAGGATGACGTGAAACATGCACGGCTCCAAGCAAGAGGATGACGGGCATTCTACCCCCGAACCGGATGTGCGTTCGAAGGCGTTGCCGCGCATGCTGCTGTCGCTGGCGATCGTCGGGGTGATGGTGGGGCTGATGATCGGCCGCCTGACCGCCCCTGTAGAGCGTCAGTTGCAGCAGGTAGAGGTGTTGCCGGATGGGCTGGCGCTGTGGTTCAACGAAGAACCCAAGCTGCATGCCGAGAACGTCCAAGGCACAGTGGCTGTGCTGTTCCAGGCCCAGGGCACGGCCCGGCAGGGCCAGTTGAGCCTGAACGGCAAACCGGTAAGCTGGCGGCTGCAGAACAGCCAGGAGGGGTTGTTGCTGACGGTGGTGGCCGCGCGCCCCCTGCACGGCCAATGGGCCGGTGCAGAAGACGCTGGGCGCTGGCGGCTGCAGGTGAGCCTGCAGGAATAAAAGAGGGGATATCCCGGCCTGCCTGTACCAGGGTCCCCAAAAGGGCTACGGCGTACTGCGTGTAAAGGGGGGATGGCCCGGCCTGCCTGTACCGAGGTCCCCAAAAAACGGCGGTGTTGCTAATAAAAGAGGGGTTCACCCGGCCTGCCTGTACCAGGGCCCCCGAAACTGGGTATGTATTAGCTATTGCAGGGGGCGTGCCAGTTTTGCAAAACCCGGAAATACTGGGCTTTGAGGGGGATTCGGCCGGTTTTTGAGGGGGTTTGTGCCTTGGCGAGGTGCAGCGGGCACAGGAACGGTGCATCGGAAGGCTGAAACAGCTGGGGCCACTTTGCGGCCCTGTCGCGGCACAAGGCCGCTTACAATGGGCGGGGGTGGCCGGCAGTCCTGCGGAGCCGGGCCGGCATCATCAATCGATGTAGGAGCGGGTTCACCCGCGAATACGGTAGTACCGGCAATGCACATTGCCTGGCAGAAACTGGCCCGCAGGCCCGGCCCTTTCGCGGGTGAACCCGCTCCTACAGGTAACCCATCAGCCCGGAGGCACAGATGGTCCGTGTAGGAGCGGCCTTGTGTCGCGAAAGGGCTGCGCAGCAGCCCCAAAGATCTCGAGGGTTAACCTAGCGCTCAGTGCTCGTCACCTTCCTCATCATCGCCACCCGCCACATTCATCCCCAGTTCCTTGATCTTGCGGGTCAGGGTGTTGCGGCCCCAGCCTAGCAACAGCGCCGCATCGCGGCGCCGGCCGGCGGTGTGCTTGAGGGCGGTCTCGATCATGATCCGCTCAAAGCTTGGCACCGCGCTGTCCAGCAGGTTGGATTGCCCACGCGCCAATGCCTGGTCAGCCCACTGGCGCAGCGCCTGCTCCCAGTTGGTCACGGGGGCAGCGTCCTGGGGCAGGTTCAGCAGCTCCGGCGGCAAGTCACCAATCAGTACCTCGCGGCTGGAGGCCATGACGGTGATCCAGCGGCAGGTGTTCTCCATCTGCCGCACGTTGCCCGGCCATGGCAGGTTGCGGATGAACTCCTCGGTTTCCGGCTTGAGCACCTTCGGCTCGACCGCCAGCTCTTGGGCGGCACGGGCAAGGAAATGGCGGGCGAGTGCGGGGATGTCTTCGCGCCGGTCAGCCAACCTCGGGATATGGATGCGAATCACGTTCAGGCGGTGGAACAAGTCTTCGCGGAACTTGCCAGCCTGCACCAGTGACTCAAGGTTCTGGTGAGTAGCGGCGATGATACGCACGTCTACCTTGACCGGCACGTGGCCGCCGACCCGGTAGAACTCGCCATCTGCCAGCACCCGCAGCAGGCGGGTCTGGGTTTCGGCGGGCATGTCGCCGATCTCGTCGAGGAACAGGGTGCCGCCATCGGCCTGCTCGAAGCGGCCCCGGCGCAGGTTGGCGGCGCCAGTGAAAGCGCCTTTTTCGTGGCCGAACAGCTCGGA
>NZ_DKJF01000014.1:232-5974 GCF_002454615.1 Pseudomonas sp. UBA6699 | reverse complement strand
GAGCGATCGGCCTCCCCGGAAGTGCTTCTTCAGCCTGACGAGAATATCTTCTCCCGCCAGGCCAGTCACAACATACAAGCAGCGACCGCAGCTCGCGATGCGCCGCGCGGGCGGCGCTCGATCTCACAGGCGCTGCATATCTTCTGACAAACACCTGCCAGCCCTGATGCGATCTCTGTGTGTGTGTGGCTTGCCGGCTATGGGCGGCAAAGCCGCCCCGGCGATATCAGCCGCGCTCAGGCTGGAAACGCACCACAAAGCCCTTCAGGCTGTTCTGGCGGTTGACCGCATCGCGCACGCGCTCGGCCTCGGCGCGCTCGATCAATGGCCCCACATACACCCGGTTCATGCCGCCGGCCGAACGGATATAGGCGTTGTAACCCTGGCTACGCAAGGTTTGCTGCAGCTTCTCGGCACCGGCGCGGTTGGACAGGCTGGCCAGCTGGATCGACCAGCTGACCGGCAGCCCGTTGACGTCGATCTTCGATGGCGCAGCCTGGGCCGGCGTCGCTGCAGGTTTGGTTTCGACCTTGGCCGCCGGTGCGGCGGCCTGCGGCTTGGCCGGCTGGGCCTGTGCCTGGGTCTGCGGCGAGGCCGTGATCGGCTGGCTGGGCGTGCTGGCAGGGGCAGTCGACTCGTCGACCACCACCGGCGCCGACTGCGGTGCTTCAGGAACTTCCTGCGGCTGCGGCACGGTCACCGGGTCTACCTTCACTTCCGGCAGGCTGGGCATGGCAGGTGCCTGCGGGGCTTCGACGCGCACCTGGCGCATCTCGTCCTCGCGGGTGAACAGCATCGGCAGGAAGATCACCGCCAGTGCCACCAGCACCAGCGCACCGACCATGCGCTGTTTCATCCCTTTATCCAGCACTGCCATCTACTCAACCCTCCTGGGCATGCCGCTCCAGCCACGCCAGGGCCTGGGCGACACAGAAAAACGAACCGAACAGCACGATCTGGTCATCTGCCGTTGCCTGCGCGCATTGCCCTTCGAGGGCCGCGTCGACTCCGGCATAAGACTTCACCGCCGCGCCAAGGTTCGTCAAGGCGTCGGCCAACTCGGCAGCCGGCCGGCTGCGCGGGGTGTCCAGCGGGGCCACGGCCCAGTCATCGATCAGCCCGTGCAGCGGCGCGACCACGCCTGCCAGGTCCTTGTCGGCGAGCAGGCCGAATACCGCCAGCCGGCACCCCTTCAGCGGCCGGCTCGCCAGGCGCCGGGCCAGGTACTGCGCCGCATGCGGGTTGTGCCCGACATCCAGCAGCAGCTCCACCGGCCGGCCCTGCCAGACCAGCTGGCGACGGTCTAGACGCCCGGTAATCCGGGTATCCAGCAACGCCTGGCGCACCTGCGCGGCATCCCACGGCAGGCCCATCAACAGGTACGCCTGCAGGGCCAGCGCGGCGTTTTCCATCGGCAGGTCGAGCAACGGCAGGCCGTTCAGCTCAACGGGCGCGCCATCGGCTGCAGTGCCACGCCAGTTCCAGCCGTTTTCGGCGCTTGCCAGGTCAAAGTCACGGCCGCGCAGGAACAGTGGCGCTGCCAGTTCGGCGGCTTTGTCCAGCAGCGGTTGTGGCGGGTCGAGATCGCCGCACAGGGCCGGTTTGCCCGGGCGGAAGATACCGGCCTTTTCAAAGGCCACCTGCTCGCGGGTGTCGCCCAGGTAATCGACATGGTCGACGCCGATACTGGTCACCAGGGCCAGGTCGGCATCCACCACGTTCACGGTGTCCAGGCGCCCGCCAAGACCCACTTCCAGCACCACGGCATCGAGCTGCGACTGGTGGAACAACCAGAACGCAGCCAGCGTGCCCATTTCGAAGTAGGTCAGGGAAATATCGCCCCGCGCCGCCTCCACGGCGGCGAAGGCTTCGCACAGGCACTCATCGCTGGCCTCCAGGCCATCGATCAGCACCCGCTCGTTGTAGCGCAACAAGTGCGGCGAGCTGTACACGCCGACCTTGAGCCCCTGGGCGCGCAGCAACGAGGCCACGAAGGCGCAGGTCGAACCCTTGCCGTTGGTGCCGGTCACGGTCACCACGCGTGGCGCCAGCTTACCCAGCGCCAGCCGGGCAAGTACCTGCTGCGACCGCTCCAGGCCCATGTCGATGGCCGAGGGGTGCAACTGCTCGAGGTAGGCGAGCCATTCGCCCAGGGATCGTTGTTTCATCACGCGACGGCAGCCGCCTCACGCGCTTGCTCGGGGGTTTCCTGGCCAGTCATCTGCGCCAGCAGGCGAGCCAGGCGCGGGCGCAGTTCGCCACGGGAGATGATCAGGTCGATGGCGCCGTGCTCCAGCAGGAACTCGCTACGCTGGAAGCCTTCCGGCAGCTTTTCGCGTACGGTCTGTTCGATCACGCGCGGGCCGGCGAAGCCGATCAGCGCCTTCGGTTCGCCGACGATGACGTCGCCGAGCATGGCCAGGCTGGCGGACACACCGCCGTAGACCGGGTCGGTCAGCACCGAGATGAACGGAATGCCTTCTTCGCGCAGGCGCGCCAGCACCGCCGAGGTCTTGGCCATCTGCATCAGCGAGATCAGCGCCTCTTGCATGCGCGCACCGCCGGAAGCGGAGAAGCAGACCATTGGGCAACGGTGCTCCAGGGCGTAGTTGGCAGCGCGGACGAAGCGCTCACCGACGATGGCGCCCATGGAACCGCCCATGAACGAGAACTCGAAGGCACTGACCACGATCGGCATGCCCATCAGGGTACCGCTCATGGAGATCAGCGCGTCTTTTTCGCCGGTCTGCTTCTGCGCGCCGGTGAGGCGGTCCTTGTACTTCTTGCTATCGCGGAATTTCAGGCGGTCGACCGGCTCGAGGTCGGCACCCAGTTCGGCACGGCCTTCGGCGTCGAGGAAGATGTCGATGCGCGCGCGTGCGCCGATGCGCATGTGATGGTTGCACTTGGGGCAGACATCGAGGGTTTTTTCCAGCTCCGGGCGATACAGCACGGCCTCGCAGGACGGGCACTTGTGCCACAGGCCTTCAGGCACCGAGCTCTTTTTCACCTCGGAACGCATGATCGAAGGGATCAGTTTGTCGACTAACCAGTTGCTCATGCTTTTTTTCTCCAGTATTGGCAGGCGCGGCCGTTATCGTCGGCCTGCCCTGCCCTTGAGCTCAAAATCTGTTACGAAACGATGATGGACCGGCCGCCGGGGCTTCCAGCGCGCCACTCCACCGCTAATGCGTTGTGTTGCCGCCACCATGGGTGCGGCTGCCCGGCAGGGCTGCGAATGCTATGGACGATGGCGCGCAGCCAGCCGTCACATCTGCCATCACGCCTGCCTCACCGCCTGCATGAAGGCTTCGATCTTCGCGGCGTCCTTGATGCCCTTGGCCTGCTCGACCCCACCGCTGACATCCACCGCATAGGGCCGTACCTGGGCGATGGCCTGGCCGACGTTGGCCGCCGAAAGCCCACCGGCAAGAATGATCGGTTTGCTCAGCCGCGCCGGTACCAGGGACCAGTCGAACGCCTCGCCGGTTCCCCCAGGCACACCCGCCACATAGGTATCGAGCAGGATGCCGCGAGCGCCGGCATAGCGCTGGCAGGCTGCCTCGAGGTCATCGCCCGGGCGCACCCGCAGGGCTTTGATCCAGGGGCGGTGGTAACCCTCGCAGTCCTCCGGGGCTTCATCGCCGTGGAACTGTAGCAGGTCCAGTGGAACCACTTCGAGGATCTCGTTCAATTCGCACCGCGAGGCATTGACGAACAGCCCCACCGTGGTCACGAACGGCGGCAGTTCAGCAATGATTGCCCGCGCCTGGCGCACGTCCACTGCGCGTGGGCTTTTGGCATAAAAGACGAAACCGATGGCATCGGCCCCGGCCTCGACAGCAGCCAACGCGTCTTCGATGCGGGTAATCCCGCAGATCTTGCTGCGAACATAGCTCATGAAACGCGAACCCTGATGATAACGGTCAAAGGCCGGATGTTAGCAAATGGCTTTTCGCCCGTCAGTCCGCCAACCCTTCATAACCGCTTAAAAAGTGTGGGCCAATGTAACGCCTGGGCAGGGTGAATGTGTCGGGGTACTCCACCTGCACCAGGTACAGCCCATAGGGATGGGCGGTTACCCCGCCTTCGCGGCGGTCACGCCCTTCCAGCACCTCACGCGCCCAGCTTACCGGGCGTTCGCCGCTACCGATGGCCATCAACACGCCGGCAATGTTGCGCACCATGTGGTGCAGGAAGGCGGTGGCGCGCACGTCCAGCACGATCATCTGGCCATGGCGGGTAACCCGCAGGTGGTAGATGTGCTTGATCGGCGACTTGGCCTGGCACTGGCTGGCGCGGAAGGCGCTGAAATCGTGCGTGCCGAGCAGCGACTGTGCCGCCTGGGCCATTCGCTCGACGTCGAGCGGGCGGTGGTTCCAGGTCACCTCCTCGGCCAGGTGCGCCGGGCGGATCGGGTCGTTGTAGATGACATAGCGGTAGCGCCGGGCGCATGCCTTGAAGCGAGCATGGAAATCAGCCGGCATCGGCTGCGACCAGACCACACTGATGTCGTGCGGCAGGTTGAAGTTGGTGCCCATGGTCCAGGCACGTTCGTCGCGCACGGCACGGGTGTCGAAATGCACAACCTGCCCACAACCGTGAACACCGGCATCGGTGCGGCCGGCGCAAACCACGGCGATCGGCTCGTTGGCGACCTTGGACAGCGCTTGCTCCAAGGCTTGCTGGACACTGGGCACGCCGCTGGCCTGGCGCTGCCAGCCGCGGTAGCGTGCGCCCTTGTATTCCACACCCAGGGCGATGCGGGAGTAGCCTTCGGCCGCAGATTCGGTGGCGGCGGTGTCGATGATGTCCAAGAGCATGAAACCTGTGGGGTGTACGAAATGGCGGGGATTATAACGACAACGGCAGCCGCGTAGGGCTGCCGTTGCTTGTCCACTGTAACCGATGGCCGCTTCGACGGGGTCAGACCAACCGGGACAGCATGTCCTTGGCTTCCTGGCGCTGAGTGTCGTCGCCGTCCTTGACCACTTCGTCGAGGATATCGCGTGCGCCCTGGCTGTCGCCCATGTCGATATAGGCGCGAGCCAGGTCCAGCTTGGTGGCCACTTCATCACTGCCGGAGAAGAAGTCGAAGTCGAGATCGTCCAGCGGCTCCGGGTCTGGCTGCGCGGCTGCATCTTCGCTGGTGAAGTGCGGTTCCAGCGAGGGCGCCTCCAGGCTCTGCGACAGCTTGTCCAGCTCGGCGTTCACGTCATCGAGTTCCGAGGCAAAGCTTTTGTCTGCCGGCGAGTCGTCTTCCAGCGACAGTGACAAGTCGAAGTCCGAGGGCAGATCGAACTCGGAGACCGGATCGAACTCTGGCACGCTGTCGAAGGCCGCCAGCTCGGCAGCCACATCGCCCGCGGCGGTGTCGGCTGCTGGCGCAGCAGCGGGGGTGACGGGTTCGGTGACATCGAGGTCGAAATCCGACAGGTCGACCGCGGGTTGCGGCTCGGCCTGGGCCAGCATGGCCTCGAAATCCGCATCGGCGTCGGCTTGCAGGTCCTCATCCAGGGCGAACGGCTGTTCTTCTGGCGGCGCACCTGGCTGCACCGGCTCGTCCAGCACCGGTTCGGCGATCACCAGCTCATCAGGCACTGGCGCCTGCGCCGCGGACTCGTCGAGCATCGCCGCGGCCAGCGGATCGTCCTCGGGCAGGCCTTCCCCAAGGCCAAGGTCAGAGGCATGGTCCAGATCCGGCTCGCCCAGCCCCTGATCCTCCAGGCCGGCGACGTCCAG
>NZ_DKJF01000014.1:0-154 GCF_002454615.1 Pseudomonas sp. UBA6699 | reverse complement strand
CTCCAGGCCGGCGACGTCCAGGATAGGCACTTCATCGAGAGGGTCCAGCCCGGCATCAGGTTCAGCGCCAACCTCCGGCTCAGCCACGGCCTGCGGTTCAAGCGCTGGCACCTGCTCAGGCACCCCATCGGCAACCACCGGCGCCGCGGCATCG
>NZ_DKJF01000125.1:0-86548 GCF_002454615.1 Pseudomonas sp. UBA6699 | reverse complement strand
GAGCGATCGGCCTCCCCGGAAGTGCTTCTTCAGCCTGACGAGAATATCTTCTCCCGCCAGGCCAGTCACAACATACAAGCAGCGACCGCAGCTCGCGATGCGCCGCGCGGGCGGCGCTCGATCTCCCAGGCGATGCATATCTTTTGCCAAATAACCCCCACACATTGCTAGCCCAACACCTCACGTAACCGGTACCACAACATCCCCAGCGCCAGCAGTGGCGAGCGCAGTGCCTTGCCACCGGGGAACGTCAGATGCGGCACTGCACTGAACACATCCAGGCCGTGGCTGTGGCCCAGGGCGATGCTTTCCGCCAGCAGCTTGGCTGTCCAGTGAGTCACGTTCAGCCCGTGCCCGGAATAGCCCTGGGCGTAATACACGTTGGGGTGTTGGCTCAAGCGCCCGACCTGGGGAAAGCGGTTGGCGGTGATGCCGATCATGCCACCCCACTGGTAGTCGATGCGCACATCGGCCAGTTGCGGGAATACCTTCAGCACCTTCGGCCGCATATAGCCGGCGATGTCCTTGGGGTCGCGGCCGGAATAGTGGCAGGCGCCGCCGAACAACAGGCGGCGATCCGCGGTGAGGCGGTAGTAATCCAGGCCGACTTTCTGGTCGCACAGTGCCATGTTCTGCGGGATCAAGCGGCTCGCCAGTGTTTCGGGCAGCGGTTCGGTGGCCACCACGTAACTGCCGGCCGGCAGCACCTTGCCACTCAGCCGCGGTTCCAGGTCGTCCAGGTGGGCGTTGCAGCCCAGCACCAGGCGGCCCGCGCGCACGCTGCCGTGGGCCGTATGCACGGTAACGCTGGGCCCATGCTCGATACGCAGCACCGGGCTTTGCTCGAAAATGCGCACGCCCAGGGCATGGGCGGCGCGGGCCTCGCCCTGAACCAGGTCGAGCGGGTGCAGGTGCCCTGAACCCATGTCCACCAGGCCGCCGGCGTACCGGTCGCTGGCGACGATCTCATGCAACTGCCCGCTTGCGACCAGCCGTGTTTCGTGGCGGTAACCTAGCGCTGCCAGGTCTTGCAGTTCATCCTTGAAGGCGTCGAACTGCGCGGGCGTGTTGGCCAGTTCGCAAAAGCCCCAGCGCAGGTCACAGGCAATGTCGTAGCGGGCGATGCGCGCGGCGACCAGCGCCACCGAGTCGATGCCGGCCTGCTTGAGGTAGCGCACGCCATCCTGGCCGACATGCCGGGCAAAACCGCTGACATCATGGCCGATGCCGCGAATCAGCTGGCCGCCGTTGCGGCCACTGGCACCCCAGCCGATGCGCCGCCCCTCCAGCAGCACCACCGACAGACCACGCTCGGCCAGCTCCAGCGCCGTATTGACCCCGGTCAGCCCACCCCCGACCACACACACATCAGCGCTCAGGTCAGCGTGGAGGCTGGGGTAGGGGGCCGCATCGCGCGCAGTGGCTGCATAGTACGAAGCGGTGTGTTGGGTATTGAATGACATAGAGGGTCTCGGCTCAGCGGTTGGACTTGATCTTGCTCCAGGATCGGGTCATGACGCGCATGATCTTCGGGCTGGGGGTACTGGAAATGTACAGCTTGTCCAGTACCTCCTGCGGGGGGTAGATCTCGGGGTTGTCCACCAGCGCGGCATCCATGTAGGCCTTGGCGTCCGGGTTGGCGTTGGCATAGCCGACCGTGGCGCTGACCTTGGCGATCACCTTGGGGTCGAGCAGGTAGTTGATGAAGGCCAGCGCCTGCTCCGGGTTGTTCGCATCCTTCGGAATGGCCAGCAGGTCGAACCACAGGTTGCTGCCTTCCTTGGGAATGCTGTAGGCGACCTTCACGCCGTTCTTCGCCTCCACGGCGCGGTTGGCCGCCTGGAACACGTCACCGGAATAACCGAACGCCACGCAGATATTCCCGTTGGCAAGGTCGGAAACATACTTGGACGAGTGGAAATAGGTGATGTACGGGCGCAGCTCCAGCAAGCGCGCCTCGGCCTTGGCGTAGTCGGCCGGCTTTTCGCTACGCGGGTCCATGCCCAGGTAGTTGAGCACGGCGGGGAACAGTTCATCGGGCGAGTCCATGAAGGCCACGCCGCACTGCTTGAGCTTTTTCAGGTTCTCGGGCTCGAACAGCACCGCCCAGGAATCGATGCGGTCTACGCCCAATGCAGCCTTGACCTTTTCCACGTTATAGCCGATGCCATTGGTGCCCCACAGGTAGGGCACCGCATACTGGTTGCCGGGGTCGTTCTGCTCAAGCTGCTTGAGCAGCTTGGGGTCCAGGTGCTTCCAGTTCGGCAGTTTGCTGCGGTCCAGCGGCAAGAATGCACCGGCCTGGGCCTGGCGGGCCAGAAAATGGTTGGAGGGCACTACCACGTCGTAGCCGGTGCGCCCCGCCAGCAGCTTGCCTTCGAGGGTTTCGTTGGAGTCGAACACGTCATAAACCACCTTGATGCCGCTGCTGGCCTGGAAGTCGGCCAGGGTGGTGTCACCGATGTAGTCGGTCCAGTTGTACACGCTCACAGTGGGTGTGGCGTGGCTGGTGGTGGCGAACAGCAGGGTGAATGCCGCGGGGATCAGGGCTTGCAGATGACGCATGGGAACACCTCGTTGGTTTTGTTCTACGAGTTCAGGTGTGGTGGGGGCTGCACAGCCCCCAGGGCGGCTCAGACGCTCAGCATCAGGAACTCGCGCTCCCACGAGCTGATCACGCGCTTGTAGTTCTCGTGCTCGGCCCGTTTGACCGCCACATAGCCCTGCACGAACTGCTTGCCCAGGTACTGCTGCACGGTCTCGCAGTCTTCCATGTGCTGCAGCGCATCTTCGATGGTGATGGGCAGGCGCAGGTTGCGCCGCTCGTAGGCGCGGCCCTGCACCGGGGCGCTCGGGTCGATCTGCTCGACCATGCCCAGGTAGCCGCAGAGCAGGCTGGCAGCGATCGCCAGGTAAGGGTTGGCATCTGCGCCGGGCAGGCGGTTTTCCACGCGCATCGCTTCCGGGCTGGAGGTGGGGACGCGCAAACCGGCGGTGCGGTTTTCTTCACCCCACTCGACGTTGACCGGTGCCGAGGTGTCCGGCAGGAAGCGGCGGAACGAATTGACGTTGGGGGCGAACATCGGCAGCAGCTTGGGGATGTACTTCTGCAACCCACCGATGTGGTGCAGGAACAACGGGCTCATGCTGCCGTCGTCGTTGGCGAAGATCGGCTTGCCGGTGGCGATGTCGACCACGCTCTGGTGCAGGTGCATGGCACTGCCCGGCTCGTCGGTGATCGGCTTGGCCATGAACGTCGCAGCCACGTTGTGCTTGAGCGCAGCCTCACGCATGGTGCGCTTGAACACGGTGATCTGGTCGGCCAGGTCCAGCGCGTCGCCGTGGCGGAAGTTGATCTCCATCTGCGCCGGGCCGTCTTCGTGGATCAGCGTGTCCAGGTCCAGGCCCTGAATTTCACACCAGTCATACACGTCCTCGAACAGCGGGTCGAATTCGTTGGCGGCATCGATCGAGAACGACTGCCGGCCGCTTTCGGCCCGGCCGGAACGCCCCAGTGGCACTTGCAGCGGCAGGTCCGGGTCTTCGCAGCGCTTGGTCAGGTAGAACTCCATCTCTGGCGCGACAATGGGTTGCCAGCCCTTGTCAGCGTAAAGCTTCAGCACTTTCTTCAACACGTTGCGCGGCGACAGCTCGATGGGGTTGCCTTGCTTGTCGAAGGTATCGTGGATCACGATCGCGGTAGGTTCGATGGCCCACGGGATCTGGTACACAGCGCTCGGGTCGGGGCGGCAGACCATGTCGATGTCAGCCGCATCGAGCAGGTTGTAATAGATATCGTCGTCAACGTAGTCGCCGGTGACCGTTTGCAGCAGCACGCTCTCGGGCAAGCGCATGCCACGTTCGTGAAGAAACTTGGCGGTCGGTGCGATCTTGCCGCGGGCGATGCCGGTCAGGTCGCTGATCACGCATTCTACTTCGGTGATCCGGTGTTCTTTCAGCCAGGTGGAGAGCTGATCGAAAGGGGCGTTCATACAGACCTCTTGGTTGGGTTTTTTATGTGGGAGCCGCTGCACCCGCCAGAGCCGTTGCACAGCGTCAAGGGCGTCGCGCTTCCCAGGTGACACGCTGGAGGCTATCTTGAGCTCGGCGCCACACCGCCATCTATCCACTTTCTTCGGCATTCAATGCACCAAAAGAGTGCATCCAGGACAAAGCGTGACAACGCCCAACGCCTTGCAGGTCCAAGCTTTCCACACTTCGGATGTGTCCGAGCAGGTTCGCATCACCCCCGGTTGGCAGCAGCAGTACCGGCAGATGTCGCCGGGCCATTTCAGCGGTCAGTTGCGCTGCCTGGGGCTTGACGGCGTGCAGGTCTACGAAGAACGCCTCAACACCCGGGTAGAGCAGTTCTTCCGGGCGCCGAGCGGGTCACTGGCGTTCTGCTTCGACCAGAGCGAGAACAGCCTTTACCTGCTCAATGAACAGAGCCGCAACATCTGGATCACGCCAGAGAATTACCAGGAAGTGGCCGTCGTGTTCGACCAGGCGTTTCTCGCCAGCCACGGCCTGGACCCTCGCAGGCTCGACGGTTTGTTCATGGTGCCGCTGGGCAGTGGCCAGAATGCGTTGTTCGGCAGTTGGCTCAGTGCCACCCTGACCCGCCTGGGCGAGGCTGGGTGCCCGTTGCAGGGGCAGGCGTTGGCGGAGCAGTTGCTGGAGGACTGCCTGTTCATCCTCGACAATGCCTGCCAGCGCTTGCAGGGCATGGCCATGGGCCGGCGGGACGAGGAGCGGGCGATCATGCACCGGGTCAGCGAGTGGGCGGCTGACTGCCCGGAAGAAACCTTGAACCTGGTGGAACTGGCGGCGGTGGCGGGCGTGTCGCTGCGCCAGTTGCAGCAGGCTTTCAAGGCCTACACCGGCATGCCGCCCGCGCACTGGTTGCGGTTGCGTCGGCTCAATGGGGCGCGGCGCGATCTGTTGCGGGGCGGTGGCGTGACCGTGGCGGAAGTGGCGATGCGTTGGTCGTTCTGGCATTTGGGAAGGTTTTCAGAGAGTTACCGGCAATTGTTCAAGGAATTTCCGAGCGAGACACTCAAGCGCGTCAAGCGCTGAACCGCCGGCCCGCAAGTCCAGCAGCCGGCGCCGAAAATTGCTATCGTGCCAGCCTGTTTCGACCCGAGGTGCCGATGTTCTACCTGCCTTTGCCCAGTGACCAGGCTGACAGCCTCGCCAGTGTTCCCTTCACCGACTTCTTCAGCAGCGCCAGCCTGCTCCAGGCCGCTGCGGTGTTGTTCGTGCAAAACCTGCCTCGCCAACCGGCGACTGCCTCGGCCGATGCTCAGGAACGCCGCTTTGCCGAGATCGTGCGGATCGCCAACGACGTTGAACGTGCCGCGCCTGGGCGCTTCCAGGGGCAGGTGGCGCAGCACTTCGACCGTGAAGCCTTCGCCATGGGCCTGGGCATGCTGGGCGAAAACGGCATTGCGCTGCTCAGTGGCGAAGTGGCGTACAGCGCAGATGAACTGCAGGACGGCGAGGGGCAGTGGAATTTCCAGTTCGCCGACCGCTATCGCCAGCGCGCCACGCCGCTGCACCCCGTGCACCTGCCGGCGCTGGCCAGCGACCTGATGCTCAGCGACCAGCAGAACCGGCTGTTGCGTGAATTTCTGGGGGGTATCGACGAATCGGTCGCCGTGCAGGGCTTTGCCGGTACCGGCAAGACCTTTCTGATCCACCAGTTCGCCCGGTTGCTGGAGCCGCAGCGCACCTTGTTGCTGGCCTTGACCGAGGGCCAGTTGCGTGCGCTGCGGGCGCGGGTCAAGGATGCCGCTGCCTACACCGCGCTGACCTTCGGTCAGTTGGCCGACGAGCTGTTGAACCGCGACCTCACCAGCAACGGCTGGCGCCTGCGCGACCCTTACCGCACCAAGCGCTCGTGGCGCCCGCAAGAGGCGCAGGTGGTGCGCTGGCTGGCCATACCCGACATTGGCCCGCTTGCCGCGCGCGATGTGGTCGCCTTGTGCATCCGCGCGGTGCGGGCGTTTTGCCACAGTGCCGACGCGCAGGTGCAGTTGCACCATGTGCCCTGGGCCGGGCCGGGCACATCGCCACTGGACCAGGAAGTGTTGCTGGAAAAGGCACGGCTGTACTGGCAGGAGCTGATTCGCCCGTCAGCGCGGGAAATCCAGTTGCCGGTACGCGACTACCATCGGGTCAAGCTGCTGGCGCTGACCGGCCTGGTGATTGACAGCGGCTACACCCACGTCATCGTCGACGAGGCGCACGAGTTGTCGGCACCGATGCTTGCCGTACTTGACCGCAGCCCGCAAGCGGTCATCGCCCTCGGTGACGAACTGCAGAACCTGAACGGCCTCAGTGCGCACCATGGCAGCTTCATCCGCCAGCGCTGCATCGACCACTCGCTGCGCGCAGGGCCGGCGATGGACAACGTGCTCAACCCGCTGATACAGGCGCACCCGGCATCGATCCAGGCGGCCTTCAGTGGGAGCGCCGAGCACTACACCCGGGTCAGCTTCTTCGATGCGGTCACGGTGCCGGAACAGCCCACCGCGTTGATCGTCGATGACGAGTGGGGGCTGTTCGGCTGGTTCCAGCGCCTGACGCACCAGGGCGTGCCGTTCGTGCTGCTGCAGAGCGCGCGCAAGGACTTCGAACTGTTCGTGGAGGATTGCATCGAGCTGTACCGCCATGGCACCCGGCCTCGTCACCCGATGCTGTTCCGCTATGCCAGCTGGCAGGCGCTGGAGCAGGACAAGGGTGAGGACAAGGCATTCGTCGCGGTGGCCAACCTGCTGCGCAAGGGCTACACCCCGCAGCACTTTGCCCAGGCCAAGAGCCGTTACCGCTGGACCAAGGCGCCAAAGCTGTTCCTCGGGCGGGTAAGGGATGTGAAGAACATGGAGTTTGCCCGGGTGATGGTGTCGCCCGAGCTGATGGTCACGCCGCAGGTGGCCGGTAACCGCAATGAACGGGCGCGCCTGCTGGCAGGTTTGTATACCGCCTGTTCACGGGCGCGGCATGAGCTGATCGTGCCGGGGGGGATGCTGGACTGGGTCAAGGACCAGGTGCGCGATTGAGGTTGGCAGGGGCTGCAACGCAGCCCCCGCCTGACTGGGCTCAGTTCCGGTCCAGCCACACGGTCTGGGCATTGGTGAACTCCCGCACACCAAAGTGCGACAGCTCGCGCCCGAAGCCGCTTTTCTTCACGCCGCCGAACGCCACGCGGGGGTCGGATGCGCAGTAACCATTGATGAACACGCCACCGGTATCCAACGCGGCAGTCATGCGCTCGGCCAGCGCATAATCGGCGGTGTAGATGGTCGCCGCCAGGCCGAACTCGCTGTCGTTGGCCAGCTCCACGGCATGCTCGGCGTCACGGGCCGTGATGATCGCCGCCACCGGGCCGAACAGCTCTTGCTTGAATGCTGTCATGTCCGGGGTCACATTGGCGAACACGGTCGGGGCATAGAAGTTGGCAACGCCTTCGACCTTGTGGCCGCCCAGCAGCAGGGTGGCACCCTCGGCCAGCGTCGCCTGTACCTGGCCATCCAGCTCGTCGCGCAGGTCGTAGCGGGCCATGGGGCCGATGTAGGTGTCGTCCTGCAGCGGGTTGCCCATGTTCAGCTGCCGGGTTGCCTCTACGAACTTGCGGGTGAACGCGTCGGCAATGCTTGCTTCCACGATCATGCGCTTGGCCGCTGCGCAGACCTGGCCGGTGTTCTGGTAGCGACCGATGACGGCAGCCTGGACGGCGGCGTCCAGGTCGGCGTCAGCCAGGACGATGAACGGGTCGGAACCGCCGAGTTCGAGCACGCATTTTTTCAGTGCGGCACCGGCCTGGGCACCGATCGCCATGCCGGCACGCACGCTACCGGTCAGGGTCACCGCGGCAATGCGCGGGTCGTTGATGGCGCGGGTGACACCCTCCGGGGTCACGTTCAACACTTCGAAAACGCCTTGCGGCAGGCCGGCATCCTTGAACAGTTCGCCCAGCAGGTAGGCGCTGCCCATTACGTTCGGCGCGTGCTTGAGCACGTAGGTATTGCCGGCCAGGATCGCCGGCACGGCGCCGCGCAGTACCTGCCAGACCGGGAAGTTCCAAGGCATCACCGCCAGGATCGGGCCCAGCGGGCGGTATTCGATGCGGGCCTTTTCGACCTGGGTAGGCTCGGCGGCCAGCATCGCGGGGCCATGCTCGGCATACCAGCGGCACAGGCCAACGCACTTGGCGACTTCGCCGCGGGCCTGGGCGATGGGCTTGCCGATTTCACGGCTGATCATCTGCGCGAAGGCCTCGGCCTTGGCTTCAAGGGTGCTGGCCAAGGCGAGCAGGTACTCGCTGCGCTGACCCAGCGACACTTGGCGCCACTGGCGGTAGCCGGCCTTGGCACGCTGCAGCGCCGCTTCCAGTGCGGCGTCGGTGTCGAACGGGTAGGCGCCGATCTGCTCGCCGGTGTACGGGTCGAGGGAGATGGCGTGGGTCAGGCTGCTGATCGCACTCATGGCAGGGCACTCTCGTCGTGATTGAACAGTGGAGCCAGACTAGTGGGCTATGGCTTTAATGAAAACTGAATAATAATGAGCGAAACATTCACGTTTGGAGAAAGGCTGTGGACCTGGTGCAACTGGAG
Organism: Pseudomonas sp. UBA6699; assembly: GCF_002454615.1. Lineage (NCBI taxonomy): Bacteria > Pseudomonadati > Pseudomonadota > Gammaproteobacteria > Pseudomonadales > Pseudomonadaceae > Pseudomonas > Pseudomonas sp. UBA6699. The sequence goes on along the minus strand of NZ_DKJF01000125.1, from coordinate 77,933 downwards.
ATCTTCAAGGCCGTGGCAGAGCAGGGCAGCATCAGCGCTGCCGCGCAGCATATCCATCGGGTGCCTTCCAACCTCACCACGCGCATCAAGCAGCTGGAAGAAGACCTGGGTGTGGAACTGTTCATCCGCGAGAAAAGCCGCTTGCGCCTGTCACCCGCGGGTTGGAACTTCCTGGAATACACCCGGCGCATTCTCGACCTGGTGCACGAGGCCCGCCTGACCGTGGCCGGTGAAGACCCGCAAGGCACCTTCGCCCTGGGCTCGCTGGAAAGCACCGCAGCCGTGCGCATCCCGGCCTTGCTGGCGGCCTACAACCAGCGCTACCCCAAGGTGGACCTGGACCTGTCCACCGGCCCTTCAGGGACCATGCTCGAGGGGGTGTTGTCTGGCCGCCTGGTGGCTGCGTTCGTCGATGGCCCGGTGTTGCACCCCACGCTGGAGGGCATACCGGTGTTCGAGGAAGAGATGATGGTCATCGCACCGCTCAATCATGCCCCGGTGACCCGCGCCCAGGACGTCAACGGCGAAAACATCTACGCGTTCCGGGCCAACTGTTCGTACCGGCATCACTTCGAAAACTGGTTCGTCCAGGACCAGGCGGTTCCCGGCAAGATCCATGAAATGGAGTCGTACCACGGCATGCTCGCCTGCGTCAGTGCCGGGGCCGGCCTGGCCATGCTGCCGCGCAGCATGCTCGACAACATGCCGGGCTGCAGCACGGTCAGTGCCTGGCCCATGTCGGAAGACTTCCGCTACCTGAAAACCTGGCTGGTGTGGCGCCGTGGCACGGTATCACGCAGCTTGAGCATGTTCGTGAAACTGCTTGAAGAAAAGAACGTAAACAAATGATTTAAAACTACTAATCTACGTCTAGCCCGCACGTCTGTACGGCGCTCGCGGTGTGGTAGCGCCTCACACCGCAACGGTGTATGAGCAATAATGGCAATTTACTTCCAACTTTCTGATTATCGGACAATAATCAGAAAAGTATTACCTCGTGTGACCGGTCCGGATGAACCGGTCGCCAATCAATCGAGGGGCTACAGCCCCCGCTTGCCGTGTAGACCATCAGGAGAGTCGTAGATGAAAACCCGTCTCGCAGCATCGCTGGCCGTTGCCGCGCTGGCACTTGCCGGCGCTGGCACGGCCCAGGCCGCGCAGGTGTCCGGCGCCGTGGGCGTTACCAGCCAGGGCGACATGACCTACCGCATTGGTATGTCGTTCGACTGGGACAAGAAGTGGCTGCAAAGCGACATCGGCTATGTCAGCGGTTACTGGGACGCCGGCTACACCTACTGGGAGGGCGGCGACGCCAGTGGCGCCCATTCGCTGTCGTTCAGCCCGGTGTTCACCTATGAATTCAGCGGTTTCACCTACACCCCGTACATCGAAGCGGGCATCGGCCTGGCTGCGTTCTCCAAGACCGATGTAGGCGACCAGCGCCTGGGTTCTTCGTTCAACTTCGAGGACCGTATCGGCCTAGGCCTGAAACTGCCAGGGGAGCAGAAGGTCGGGCTGCGTGCGATCCATTATTCCAACGCCGGGATCAAGCAGCCCAACGACGGCATCGAGTCGTATTCGCTGTTCTACAGCAAAGGTTTCTGACAGGTAGGGCTGCTTATGCAGCCCCAGCCGTTCAGAAGGTGTACGCGACGCCAGCCTGTACCGTACGTGGCGCACCCGGGTAGGCATACAGGTTGAATGCGCCTTCGTCATACGCCTTGTTGAACAGGTTCTTCACATCCAGGTTCAGGCGTATATGGTCGTTGACCTGGTAGAAGGTCAGCAGATCAACCACCGTGTATTGCTCCATGGTGTAGGTGGTCGCCTCGGTCTGGCCGTTGCGGTCATCCACGTATTTCACCCCAAGCCCCAAGCCAAGCCCCTTGGCGACACCGTCCTGGAACTCATAGGTGTTGAGCAGGCTGAAACTGTTGCGCGGGATATTGGCCAGTCGCGTGCCGGTTGGCAGGCGGTTGTCCTTGGTCACTTCGGCATCCACATAGGCGTAGCCGCCAATGACGCGCCACTCGGGGGTGACATTGCCAGCAACGTTGATATCCAGGCCCCGGCTGCGCACTTCGCCGGCCGCCACGCTGTAGTTCGGGTCCACCGGGTCGCGGGTCAACACGTTTTCCTTGACGATGTGGTAGACCGCTGCGTCGACACTCAGCTGGCGGTCGAGCGCTTCCCATTTCACGCCCAGTTCGTAGGACTTGCCCTTTTCCGGGTCGAAGCCCCCGCCGCTGGCCGGGGTTCCCGTGTTGGGTTTGAAAGAGCGCGCGGTGTTGGCGTAGACGGCGACCGTGTCGGTGAGGTCATAGACCAGGCCAATCCGGGGCGTAGCACCGTTTTCGCCTTTGCTGAAATCACCGGCATTGTCCAGCTTGTTGTCGTAGTCATGCTCGAAGCGCTCGAAGCGTACCCCTGCCAAAGCCTTCAATCGCTCGGTCAGGGCCACCTGGTCCTGGATGAAGAAGGCCCAGGTCTGCAGGTTTTCCTTGTCCCAGGTCGTGGTCCGGGTCAGCGCCGGCCGTGGCTGGCCAAGCACCGGGTCGTAGATGTCGATGGGGTAGGTGCCCGCCACCGCAGAGGACCGCTGGATGATCGAGTTGTAGTCATAGTTCTCGTACTCCACCCCTGTCAGCAAGGTGTGGCTGAAGCCGCCGGTGTCGAAGTAGCCGGTCAGGTTCAGCTGCCAGTCGCGATCGGTCCACTCCAGCTTGCGGTAGTTGAAGTTACGCTCCAGCGTTCGCCCATCCAGCGGCGCGCCGTTGGCTTCGACCGCATTGCCCTTGAGCGAGCCATCGAGGAACTGGAACCCGCCCGCCAGCGTCCAGTTGTCATTGAGCAGGTGCTCGAAACGCACCTGCGCCATGTTGTTGTCGTTGTGCAGCAGGTTATCGCTGCCTTTTTCCCAGATATAGGTGTCGCGCGAGGCGCTGCCACGCTGGGTGGCGTAGCGGGTCAGGCCGCGGTCCAGCGGGTGGTTGTTGCGCATGAAGTCGCCTTCGAACACAACCTTGGTCGTGTCGTTTACCTGCCAGCTGAGCACTGGCGCCACGTCATAACGCTCGCTTTGCACATCATCACGGAAACTGTCGCCGCCCTCGCCAAGCAGGTTCAGGCGGTAGGCCAGCGAGCCGTCCTGGTTCAGCGGGCCGGCGGCGTCGAGGGTAGCGCGGTGCATGCCCTGGTCGTCGAACTGGCTGCCCAGGGTGACTTTGGGTTCTGGTAGCGGCTGCTTGCTGACCACGTTGAAGGTGCCGCCGGGGTCGCCACGGCCGTACAGGCTGCTGGCCGGGCCGCGGATCACCTCCAGCCGCTCGACGGTATTGGCGTCTGGTGCGTTGGGGTAGCCACGGTTGATCGGGAAACCGTTACGGTAGAACTCGCCGGTGGTAAAGCCGCGCACGGTGAAGGTGGTAAGGCCCTGGCCACCGAAGTTGTTGGCCCGGCCGACGCCACCGGCATAGTCCAGGCCGTCTTGCAGGCGCGTGGCACCGGTGTCTTGCAGCACCGCCTTGGGCACCACGCTGACCGACTGCGGTGTTTCGTGCAGCGCGGTGTCGGTGCGGGTGGCACTGGCGGAACGGTTGGCCTTGTAGCCGAGCACTGGGCCATCAGCCCGTTCGCTGTCGGCTGTGCCAGTGATGCTCAGGGCCTGAAGTTCGATCTGGGCCGGGTCGCTGAGCGGTTCGGGCTCGGCGAGGGCCATTGGGGAGACAGCATGAAGTACACAAAGCGAAACGAACATGCGACGCATCGACTGGACGATCCTGAAGTAGGGCGCTAGAGAAGGGGGACGAAAAGAATTAAGGCTACTACGAATCATTACCAGATGCATTAACTTTAAAGCCCCTGCAACTCCCTGGCATTCATGGATGAAGCAGCATCGGCCAGGCTCGTTGCGCACGCGGCTGGTGCAATACAGGTTGTCAGGTATCATGCCGATCTTCATAACTGTCACGAGGCCTGTTCCCAATGTCCCTGAGTGCCCCACAGATTGGTGAGTTGCGTACATTCGCCGAGCAACTGGCCGACGCCGCTGCACTGGCCATCAAGCCGTACTTTCGTGCCAGCCTGGACGTCGAGGACAAGGGGGGGCGCCTGTACGACCCGGTGACGGTGGCCGACAAGGCGGCCGAGGATGCGATGCGCGCGTTGATCCAGGCGCGTTACCCGGACCACGGCATTCTTGGCGAAGAGGCCGGGGTGGCGGTGGGCAGCAGCCCGCTGACCTGGGTGCTCGACCCCATCGACGGCACCCGTGCCTTCATCACTGGCCTGCCATTGTGGGGAACGTTGATTGCGCTGAACGACGGTACCCGCCCGGTACTGGGGGTGATGAACCAGCCCTTTACCGGCGAGCGTTTCATTGGCACGCCCGAGGGTGCCTGGCGCAACGCTACACCCTTGCGTACCCGCGCCTGCGCCGACCTGGCTACGGCCACGCTGATGTGCACCACCCCCGACATGTTCGACACAGCCGAGCGCAAGGCCGCGTTCGAGGCGGTAGCCGGGCAGGCGCGGCTGATGCGCTACGGCGGCGATTGCTATGCCTACTGCATGCTGGCGTCGGGGTTCGTCGATGTGATCGTGGAGGCCAGCTTGCAACCCTATGACGTACAGGCGCTGATGCCGATCATCGAAGGGGCGGGTGGGGTGATCAGCGCCTGGGATGGCAGTTCGGCGCAGCACGGCGGCTGTGTAGTGGCCTGTGGCGACCCGGCGCTGCACGCGCAGATGGTGGAGAAGCTGCGCCACGCCATGTGAGGGTACGGCACCGGGCCTGCGGCGGCCTTTACACTGCACTTTTTGCCATTTCCGCGCTCTATGCTTGGCCAGGCCACATCAATCCCCGATGCGGCCGCCGAATATCGACCCGGTGCCGATGGTTGCAAGCTACCCTCATCTGATTCCCCGCGTGCTGCTGGCAGGCGTGCTCACCTGCCTGTGTGCCTGCACCCAGGAACAGGGCCGCGACATGCTCGACCAGTTTGCCGACGGCAAGCCCAGCGAACTGTTCCAGACCAGTGTCGACCGCCTGGCCACGTTGTCGATGCGCGACAACCTGCAAAGCCTCTACCTGCTGATGAACAAGCTGTACCTGCGCAACCCCAACCAGTTGAAGCTGTCGGGGTACGTCGACGCCGCCACTGCCGAGCGGCAGATCCGCAAGGCCATCGAACACCGCCAGCCGCTGGCGCAGCTGGGCAACCGTCGCGACCTGGCAGCCTTGAGTTACGCGTTGAGCCCGGAGTTTCGCGGTGACCGCGTCGGCGCCTTCATCTATGCCATCGGCAGCATGCTGATCACCGCTCACGGCGGGCGCACCGAGTTCTACATGACCGACACGATCGACCCGCTGTTCATCAACAACGCCGCGCGCAATATCGAAAAGGCCACCTGGATGTTGAGCCAGCGGCAAGATGCCAATGGCGTGTTGCTGCTGTTTTCCAACGAGATTTCCGAAGAGGGCAGCAACCTGAGTTTCGCCGTGGAGTTCGGGAAGATCGTGGCGCGCCTGGATTTGCTGGCAGAGTTGCTGGACGAGCGGTATCGGCGGATCGGATTGAACTATGCACAGAGCTTGCTGCTGATGAACTTCCTGCCCGTACAGTGACTTTGGCTGTTGTATTGGCCCTGGTAGGAGCGGCCAGTAACGCTTTCAGAGCAGCGCCTGGATCGCTTGCCGATAACGCGGCCCGGCCAGGCTCATGCTGTTGTTGTGGCTGGCACCCGGTACCAGCAGCAGGGTTTTGGGCTGCCGGGCCGCCTCGTACAGCTGCTGGCTGAAACGCGCTGGCACGAAGCGGTCATCCAGCCCGTGCACCAGCAGCACGGGCAAGCCGATATCCTGGATCTTGCCCAGCGAGTCGAACTTCTGCGACAGCAACCAACGCACCGGCAGTGACGTATTGGCTACCTCAGCGGCGACATCGCCCAACGAGGTGAATGTCGATTCCAGTATCAACCCACGCGCCGGGGCCGCGGCACCGCCCTGGCGTGCTTCGGCTGCCAGCGCGCGGGCCAGTTCCACGGCCACCGCACCGCCCAGCGAATGGCCGAAGATCAGCCGTTTGCCTGCGTCGGGTTGCAACTGAGCGAAGCGCTCCCAGGCGATGCGCGCGTCTTCATAGACAGTGGCCTCGGAGGGCAGCCCGCCGCGGCTCTGGCCAAAGCCGCGGTAGTCCACGGCCAGCACCGAGTAGCCCATGGCATGCAACTGCTCGATGCGGAACAACTGCCCGGTCAGGTTCCAGCGCACCCCATGCAGGTAGAGGATGGCCGGGGCATTGGCGCGCCTGGCCGGCCACCACCAGGCGTGCAGGCTCTGATTGGCAGCGAAACTGCGGGGCCGCAGGTCAAGCTCCTGCACACCGCTGGGCAGGCCACGGAACCAGCTGGCCTGCCCAGGTTCGATGCGGAACACCAGTTCGCGCTCTTTGTGCTGAAGCACCGCGCAACTGCTGGGCAGGCCGATCACCAGCAAGGTGGCACACAACCAGGTCAGCCAGCGGCGGCGTAGGTGGGAGAGGAAAAGGGTGGGCATGTGGGCTTTTTAACAGATGCCGGGGCGTGCGTGTGAGGAAAGTGCCTCAATGGTGGGCTGGACTGGTTGCAAGCTGTTACCGCAGTGAGCGGGTGGGCAGTGCCGGCCGTTGCGCGCCTGCGAAACAGCGGCAGCTGCTGCCCAGTGAATCCAGCAACGGCTGGAACTCTTCGAGCAACCAGTCGCGCAAGCGCAGGCAACTGGGCTCATTTTCCTTATCTTCGTTGAAGGCCAGGAAGTGGAAGGTGTCCTTGAGCACCAACTCCTCTTGCACCGGGCGCACCAGCAGCCCCTGGGCCACCAGTTGTGCCACCAGGTGGTGCCAGCCCAGCGCCACGCCCTGGTTGCCAAGGGCCAGTTGCACCAGCAGGTGAATGGGTTGCCGCCCACCGTCAGCAGTTTGACCAGTGGCTGCAAGCCTCGCGTGATGCAGCGGCCCAGGCCGGTCAGTAACCTGATCCATCAGCGTTGGCTTTTTCGCGGGCTCGCCCGCTCCCACAGGTCCGCCACAGGTTCTGAACACTGTGCAGTGCCTGTAGGAGCGGGTTTACCCGCGAAGAGGCCAGCAGGTACAGCAACGTTGCCTTGTCGGACGCATTCGCGGGTATACCCGCTCCTACGGGGACCGCGGGGAAGCGGAGATTTGAACATGAACAACAGATTCCAAGGCAAGGTCGCCCTGGTCACCGGCGCCGCCCAAGGCATCGGTCGTGGCGTGTGTTGGCGGCTCAAGGCCGAGGGTGCGCAATTGGTGGCGGTAGACCGCTCCGAACTGGTCCACGAACTGGCCGGCGAGGGGGTGCTGACCCTGACCGCCGACCTTGAACGGCACGCCGACTGCGTCCGGGTCATGGCCAGCGCAGTAGCAACGTTCAGCCGCCTCGACATACTGGTCAACAATGTGGGCGGTACCATTTGGGCCAAGCCTTTCGAGCACTACGCGGCCGAAGAGATAGAAGCCGAAGTGCGCCGCTCGCTGTTTCCCACCCTGTGGTGCTGCCACGCCGCACTGCCGTACATGCTCGAATGCGGCAGTGGGGTCATTGTCAATGTCTCGTCGGTCGCCACGCGGGGCGTGAACCGGGTGCCGTATGGTGCGGCCAAGGGTGGGGTCAATGCGCTGACTGCTTGCCTGGCCTTCGAAACCGCTGGCCGTGGCATCCGCGTCAACGCCACCGCGCCCGGTGGCACCGAAGCGCCGCCGCGGCGGGTACCGCGCAACACCGCCGAGCAAACCGAGCAGGAGAGGCGCTGGTACCAGCAAATTGTCGACCAGACCCTCGACAGCAGCCTGATGCACCGCTACGGCAGCATCGACGAGCAGGTCGGGGCAATTCTGTTCCTGGCCAGCGATGAAGCGTCATACATCACCGGGGTGACCCTGCCGGTGGGGGGCGGTGACCTCGGCTGAACCGCCTGGTCTTGCGGGGTTGCATCTGGCAACAAGGCGGGGAATTGCCTAGCGGCCCTGGTTGAGGGTAGTTTCCCCGTCACCACCTGCGAGGAATGCTCCCTTGGACTCGATTACCCAAGCTGTACTCGGCGCCGCCCTGCAGGGTGCCGTGCTGGGCCGCCTGCAAGGCCGCCGCGCGCTGTTGTATGGCGCGGCGTTGGGCACGCTGCCGGACCTCGACGTGATCATCCGCTACGCCGACCCGGTGTCGCAGATGACTTACCACCGCGGCTTCTCCCACTCGCTGTTCGTGCTCACCGGGCTGGCCTTGCTGCTGGCCTGGCTGGTCAACAAGTGCTGGCCCGACAAAGGCTATACCTTGAACAGGCTGTTCCTGGCGTTCTGGCTGGTGCTGATCACCCACCCATTGCTCGATGCCTTCACGGTCTATGGCACCCAGTTGTTCTGGCCTCTGCCAGTCACACCGCAAAGCTGGGCTGCGGTGTTCATCATCGACCCGGTGTATACCTTGCCCCTGGTGGCCGCCGTTATCTACGCGGCCGTGCGCGGAGTGACTGCCAGGGCCACGCGGCTGCTGACCCTGGCACTGGTGTTCAGCACGGCGTACCTTGGTTTCGGCCTTGCCGGGCGCATGGCCGCCGAGCAGCGCTTCCAGGCCGCACTGGACCAGCAAGGTATCGTCACCACTGAACTGCGGGCCGTACCCATTGCCTTCAACAGCCTGGTCTGGCGAGTGTTGGCGAAAATCCCCGGGGGTGACTACTTGGAAGGCATCAGCAGCGTCTTCGACCGGCAGGCGCCAGAAATGCAGCGCTTGCCGCGCAATACGGAGTTGGCGCAGGTGTTGGCCACCGATGAGCTGTATCAGCGTTTGCGCTGGTTCACCGATGACTGGTTGCGTTACGACCAGGTCGGCGACGTGCTGGTGGTCACGGACTTGCGCATGGGTATCCCGGGCAACTACAGCTTCCGTTTCCGCATGGCCCACCGGGACCGCCAGGGGCAGTGGGTGGTCGATGTGCCAGCGGCTTTCCAAACCGGGCCCGGGTCGATGTTCAACAGGCGCGACCTGGTGTTGATCTGGCGGCGTGTCTTGGAGCAGCAACCACCGCTGCCGTTGGCCCTGTGGACCGAGCGCTACCTGGGCGTCAGCCCTGTCGAACGCGAGCGCTGAGCGTTGCGCTCGGCGGGGCTGGACCTGGTCAAATGGACCGCCATGGCGACCATGGTCGCCGATCACCTGCGCTTTCTATGGCCCACAGCCGATGGCCTGTTCGTGGTGGGCAGGCTGGCGTTCCCGTTGTTTTGCCTGGCCATTGCAGTGAATGTGCAGCGGGCCAGGGCAGGGGCTTTCAATACCATTGGCAATGTGCGCTACCTGGGGCTGATGCTGCTGTTCGCGGTGCTGTCGGAACCTGCATATCGCTGGCTGGACGGCGGCTCGCAGACATTGAACGTGATGCCGACGCTGGTATTGGGGTTGCTGGTGGCCTGGGGTGTGCATTACCCGTTGCTGTCGCTGCGTTTGCTGGGTTTGGCGGCCGGGCTGGCAGGTTTTTTGTTCAGTGGGCAGTTGATGTATGGGGTGCCCGGGGTATTGCTGCCAGGCGCCTGCCTGATGGCGCGCCGGCAGGGCGGCGCGGCCTGGGTGTTGCCTTGCCTGCTGGCCATGGGCGGCAACCTGACCAATAGCTGGTTGCAGGCGCATTTGCTGGCACCGATCACCCTGCTCACACTGCTGAGCGCGGCCTCGGCGCTTGCGCTTGGCTCAGCGCTGTTGCGCCATGATGATTGGCGGGTGCCGGCAGTGGGGCGCTGGGGCTATCTGTTTTATCCAGTGCATCTGCTGGTAATAAAGGTGCTGTCATGAGCCTGTGATCGGAGGGCGGGCCTACCCAAGCCCCTTCAGCCGATCAGCATCAGGGCCTGTTGCAGGGTCAACGGCTGTTTCATACGCTGCGACAGCGCCGCCATGGCATCGGAATACCCCCTGGCAATCACTGCCTCGACCTGCTCGTTCACGCACTGCAGGGCGATGAAGTCACCTGTTTCCGGCTCGCCGACGAACTCGATGCGGTTCCAGTCCTGTGCGTGCCCCAGCACCTCGAAGGTAACCCCGTGCTGGTAGGTCCAGAAGAACGGCACGTCGGCGTAGCGGCGTTGCTCGCCGAGCATGTTGGCCGCTGCGATCACCCCCTGTTGCTGCGCCAGGCGCCAGTGTTCGATGCGCACCGGGCGCCCGGCAAGCGGGAATGTGGCGATGTCCCCTGCCGCCCACAGGCCGGGGGCAGCACGCATGTCGGCGTCGACCCTCACCGATTTGTCTTCCCCCAGGGGCACCCCGTGCAGAAACGCCGTCGCGGGGCTGACGCCGGTTCCCAGCACGACCAAGGCTGTTTGCAGGCGCTCGCCGTTGGCCAGTACCACGGCCTCGACCTGCCCCTGGCCTTCGATCAGCTTGACCTCGGTGGGGCCGTGAAAAGTCACCCCTTGAGCCTCATGCAGCGTGCGCAGGCAACGGCCAATGCGTTCACCCAGCTGTCGAGCCAAGGGGATCTCGTGGCGGGCTACCACATGCACCCGCGCGCCGTACGCCTGCAGGGCCGAAGCGGCCTCCAGGCCGATGAAGCCGTCGCCCACAATGACCAACGGCTGGCCGGGCTCGGCCGCTTCGAGCACGCGCTCAGCATCGTCGCGGGATCGCAGGGTGAACACCCCAGGCAGATCGATACCGGCCAGTTGCGGGCGCACGGGCTTACCGCCGGTGGCAAGCAGGCAAGCGTCATACGCGATCGACTGGCCGTCAGCCAAGGTGATTTGGCGGTGCTGGCCGTCAACGCTGCGCACTTTGCCATGCTTGCGCTCCAGTTGGCCTTGGCGCAAGGCATCGGCGTCGAGCAAGGCGGGTACTTCGTCGGGGGGCATCTGCCCGGCGATCACGAATTTGCTCAGCGAGGTCCGGTCATAGGCGGGCTGACGCTCCTGGTCTATCCACACCAGCCGGCCGGCAAAACCTTGCCTGAGCAGGGCGGCCACCGCAGCGCTGCCCGCGGCCCCGGCACCCACCACCACAAAGCAGCGGGCATCGCTGTGCCTGGGCGGCTCGACGGCAGCCAGGGGCTGGTCATCTACCCACACCTGATCGCCCTTGAGCCACACCTGGTAGCGGCGCAGGTCGGCAAGTGCCGGCGGTTCGCAGACTGCGCCGTCGTCGACGGCAAACGCGGCTTTGTGCCACGGGCAGACCAGTAGCCCGGCGCACACCACACCCTCGTCGAGCGGCGCGCCGGCGTGCGGGCAATTGGCCTGATAGGCGCGTACCTGCTGGCCTTGGCGAACGAGGATGATCTCTTCGCTGCCGGCCTGAACGCGCAACGGGCGGTCCTCGTCGAGTTGTGCCAGGCGGGCCACGGCGTACTGGGTCATGAGGGTTCTCCAAAGGGGCCTTTGGAACCATTTGACGCCTGAGGTGGGAAGGGGGTGCGTTGAGCTGACGACCGGTGTTCCGGTGGTAACGGGCCACGCCCGCTGCCACTAGAACACCCCCGTTGCATCACTATGCTGGCGTGGTCTGGCAGCGGGCTGGCTCGCCGCTGGACTCAATTGGCCCGGGCAGCACTCAGTGCACCGGCCCTGGTCACGCGCAGCGCCACCAGGCTACCGAGCACGATCAGTGCCGCCAACGAATACAGGGCGGCATCGGTGGACCCGGTCTGGTCTTTGATGAACCCCACCAGGTACGGGCTGAGGAAGCCGGCCATCTGGCCGACCGAGTTGATGATCGCCAGGCCGGCCACGGCGGCACTGGCGCTGAGCAGCGCCGTGGGCATCGGCCAGAACATCGGCAGACCGGTGAGCGCGCCCATGGTGGCGATGGACAGGCCAAGGATGGCAATGGCCGGGTTGGCGGCGAAGTTGACTGCGATCAGCAAGCCCATGGCGCCCATGAGCATCGGCACCACCAGATGCCAGCGGCGTTCGTTGCGCAAGTCGGCCGAGCGGCCGCACAGAATCATGAACACCCCGGCCAGCAGATACGGAATGGCGCTCAGCCAGCCGATCAGCAGCGGGTTGTCGAAGCCCATGCCCTTGATGATCGACGGCAACCAGAAGTTGATGGCGTAGACACCGCTCTGGATACAGAAATAAACGAAACCAAAGGTCCAGATCAGCGGGTTGGTCAGTACCGCCAGTACACTGTCGCCGGTAGTGGCGGGCTTGCTGGCAGCGTCGGCCGCCAGGTCTGCGGCGATCAGCTGGCGTTCGCCCGCGCTCAACCAGGCAGCCTTCTGGTAACCGTCACTGAGCAGGAACACTGCCAGAATGCCCAGGGCCACGGTGGGCAGGCCCTGGATCAGGAACATCCATTGCCAGCCGGCCAGGCCATGCTGGCCGGCGGCGAAGTGTTCGAGGATCCAGCCGGAGAACGGCCCGCCCAGCAGGCCCGAAACCGGGATAGCCGACATGAACAGGGCCATGATGCGCCCGCGTCTGGCTGCCGGGAACCAGCGCGAAAGGTACAACACCACACCCGGGAAGAAGCCGGCTTCGGCCGCCCCAGTGAGCAGGCGCAAGGTATAGAACTCGGTCGGGGTGGTGACGAACAGCAGACAAGTGGACAAACTGCCCCAGGCGATCATCATCAGCGCGATCCAGCGCCGAGGGCCGAAGCGGTTGAGCGCCAGGTTGCTGGGCAGGCCGCACAATACATAGCCGATGAAGAAGATGCCGGCGCCAAGGCCGTACACGGTTTCGCTGAACTTCAGCGCGTCGAGCATCTGCAGCTTGGCAAAGCCGACGTTGACGCGGTCCAGGTAATTGAACAGGTAGCAGATGAAAATGAACGGAATCAGCCGCAGGGTGACGCGCCGGTACAGCGCGTTGCGGGTGGTGTCCGTGCCTTGGTCAGGGGCTGGGCTGTGTGCCATGATCGGATTCTCTGTTGTTATGGTTATCGCCGCGTCGCCTGTGCCGGCGCTCGCCCTGACGAGTCTCGGGGACTGCGGCGTGCCTGTCTTTGTGCTTTTGCACAGTGCCGGGCGCGGGCTGCTGTGCCCGAGCCCAAAAGCCTAACACCCTAAGGACCGTGCAATGTTCGAACTCGACCATGACCTGGCACAGGATATCGTTGACCGGGCGATGGCCATTCTGCCGTGCAACGTCAATGTCATGGACAGCCAGGGGTTGATCCTGGGCAGCGGCGAGCCGGAACGCATCAACACCCGCCATGAAGGCGCCCAGTTGGTACTTGCCAACGGCCGGATCGTCGAATTGGACACTGACGCGGCCAAATGCCTGAAGGGCGTGCAGCCTGGGGTCAACCTGCCGTTGATGCTCGACGGCAGGTTGATGGGCGTGCTGGGCCTGACCGGCGACCCGCAGCACGTGCGGACCTACGGTGAACTGGTGCGCATGACCGCCGAAATGCTGCTGGCCCAGCGCCATTTGCAGGCCGACCAGCAGTGGCGGCGGCAGCGCTGTGACGACCTGCTGGCGTTGCTGCTTGGCGGCAGCGGTGATTCCCCGCGGTTGCTCGACGAAGCCCGGCAACTGGGCCTGAAGCCACAGCTGCCGCGTGTGCCGTGCTTGTTCGAACTGGCCTCGGGGCCGGCCGCCGAGGCACTGGCAGCGTGGTTGACCAGCCGTTACCCCGACAGCTGGTGTGTCAGCCCGGCGCGGCAGTCGTTGCTGTGGTGCCGCCCGGCGGGTGCCGCGCTGGATGAGCCGCGCCTGCTGGAACGCCTGCAACGGCATGGCTGGGAAGTGGAACGGCTAGCCCTGGGCAGCGCCGCGCAGAGCCTGGAGCAGTTGCGCCGGGGTTACCGTCGGGTGCGTGACTTGCTGGCTTATGGCCGTGAGGTATTGCCTGGCGAACGCCTACTCAGCCTGCAGCGCTACCGGCTGCCGGCACTGCTGTGGCGCCACCGCAATGATGACGCACTGGATGAACTGCTGGAACCGTTGCAGCGCATACGCGTCAAGGACAGCAGCGGCCAGCTGCTGACCACCCTGCGGGCATGGTGTGCCCATGACGGCCAGAGCCAGGCCTGTGCCGATGCCTTGGGCATTCATCGCAACAGCCTGCGCTACCGGCTGGAGCGCATTGCCGAGTTGGGCGAGGTCGACCCGCTGCGGATGGAAGGCATGCTGAGCTTGTACCTGGGGTTGCAGCTGTTGCCTGCAGACTGAAGCATTTCTCTGTTGCGGCCCTATCGCCGGCAAGCCGGCTCCCACAGATACAGGCCTGAGGGAGCACTCATTGCTGTGGGAGCCGGCTTGCCGGCGATAGGGCCGCCACAGGCCAAAGGCGTCCGCCCAAACAACCCACCCGGGGTTTTGTGCATTTGACCGAGGCCGCCTGGGCGCACAGCTGTCAGCATGCCGCCATCAGGACAGGAGAATCCCCATGAAGATCGTCATTGCCCCCGACTCGTTCAAGGACAGCCTCGATGCTGCCGGGGTTGCGCGCGCCATCGCTGCCGGCTTGCGTGAGGGTTGCCCGGGTGTGCAGGTGGTCGAATGCCCGATGGCCGATGGTGGCGAAGGCACCATGGACGCGATCCTTGCCGCCAGCGACGGCGAGCTGCGCCGCCAGACCGTGCGCGGGCCGCTGGGGCAGAGCGTGGAAGCCGGCTGGGGCTGGTTGCCGCACAGCCGCACGGCAATCATCGAAATGGCCCAGGCCAGTGGCCTGCAGCTGGTCCCAACCGGGCAGCGCGACGCCTGCCGCAGCAGCACCTGGGGTACCGGCGAGCTGATTGCCGCCGCGTTGGCTGCCGGCGCACAGCGCGTGGTGCTGGCCATTGGCGGCAGTGCCACCAATGACGCCGGCAGCGGCATGTTGCGTGCGTTGGGCCTGCGCCTGCTGGATGCCCAGGGGCAGGCGCTGGAGGAAGGGGGGCTGGCTTTGGCGCAGTTGGCGCATATCGATGCCAGCGATCTCGACCCACGCCTGGCTGAGGTACAGTTCGAGGTAGCGGCCGACGTCGACAACCCGCTGTGCGGGGCCAATGGTGCATCGGCGATCTTCGGCCCGCAGAAGGGCGCCAACCCGCAGCAGGTGCAGGCGCTGGACCAGGCGCTGGGGCATTTTGCCGACCACTGTGCGCAGTTGCTGGGTCAGGATGTGCGTGACTACCCAGGTTGTGGCGCCGCCGGTGGCATGGGTTTCGCCGCGCGGGCATTCATGGGCGCGCAGTTCCGCCCCGGGGTAGTGGTGGTGGCGGAACTGGCCGGGCTCGATGCCCTGGTGCAAGGTGCTGATCTGGTGGTGACGGGCGAGGGGCGCTTCGATGCACAGACCTTGCGCGGCAAGACGCCAATGGGCGTGGCCCGGGTCGCCAAGCGCCACGGGGTACCGGTGGTGGTACTGGCCGGGACCTTGGGTGAGGGCTACCAGCAGTTGTATGCGCACGGCGTGGATGCGGCCTTTGCCCTGAGCAGTGGGCCAATGAGCCTGGAGCAGGCATGTGCCGATGCTGCTGAGCTGCTGCAGGCGCGGGCCTGTGACATCGCCCGCCTGTGGCGCTGCGCAGCCGTCAGGGAATGAGCACCTGCTCATGGCCGGCCGGTAGGGCGGCCAGTTCGCCGAAGCGTTGTGCCGCATCGATGTAGCGCAGCGCCGACTTGGCGTCTTTCCAGCCCACATAGCTCATCAACGCTTTCAACTCCCAACCATTGGCGGTGGCCCAGGTGGCGAAACCGCGCCGCAGCGAGTGGCCGGTGTACAAGGCTGCCGGAACCCCGGCGCGTGCCAGCATGCGCCTTAGCAGCCCCACCAGGCTGTTGCTGTTGAGCGCGCTGTCGCCCAGGTTGCCCCAACGGTCGAGCTTGCGAAACACCGGCCCGTGGGCAATGCCGGCAACCTCCAGCCATTGCAGGTAGGCCGTGACCGGGCACAGGGCCTTGAGCGCGGGGGTGCGGTGCTGCACCCCCAGCGCTTCGCGATCACCCTTGCTGCGTGGCAGGAACAGGGTGATGCCGACACCCGCTTCGGCCTGGACATGCTCCACGCGCAGGCGCGCCAGCTCATCGCCACGAAAACCCCGCCAAAAGCCCAGCAACAGCAGCGCGCTATCGCGCCGTGCGCGGCGCAAGGCGGCCAGGTCGTGATTCTCACGGGCCTGGCGGGCTTCCTCTTCGAAACAGGCGACCGCCGTTTGCAGGTGCTGCAGCAGCAGCGGCGCTGCCTGCTTGGGCGGGGCCGGGTGCAAGCTACGAATGCCGCGCAGCACCTGGCGCACCAGGGGGGCCTTGGTGGGGTCGGGAAAGCCTTGGGCAACGTGCCACTGGCTCAGCGCGGCCAGCCGTTGGCGCAGGGTGCTCACGGCATGCTGGTCGGCATGCTCGGCCAGGTAGCGGGCGATGCTCTCGGCGGTGGCCGGCAGAAAGCCGCCCCAGTGGCTTTCGAAGTGTTCGACGGCAGCCTGATAGCTACGCCGAGTGTTGTCGCGGGTGGCGGCGCGCAGGTAGCGTTCGATATCGGTCATGGTGCAAGCGGCGGTGGAGGATGGCTACACGATAAACCTAAATCACCCGGCTGTCCCGGGTGTGATCGGGCGCGCTGTACAGCAGCGGCACGCTACGGTATACCTGAGCGCGACCAAGGGGAGCCCGGCAACGGGCTGAGAAACCGCTGAGCATCGCAGCGCGGTGACCCTTCGAACCTGATCCGGATCATGCCGGCGAAGGGATGGGCTCGATACGTGTCGTTACCTGCCTTTTTGCCGGCCTCACATGCGAGGCTCGTCCATGCCCAGTGCCAAGGTCTCGCTGCCATCCCCCCACAAGGACAGCACCATGACCGAACGCTTCAGCCAGACCCTGCGCCGCCACAGCGAACCGACCTGGTCGGCCGCCGTTGGCCACCGTTTCGTGACCCAACTGTGCGACGGCAGCCTGCCGGCGCCGGTCATGATCGACTACCTGGTGCAGGACCACCGCTTTCTCGACAGCTTCCTGACCTTGCTCGGTGCCGCCATCGCCACCGCCGATACCTTCGAGGCCCGGCTGCGCTTCGGCCGCTTTGCCGGCATGATCTGCAGCGACGAGAACACCTATTTCCTGCGCGCGTTCGAGGCGCTGGATGTCAGCCCGGCGCAACGGCGCGAACCCGCCGATACCGCACCCACCGCCGGTTTCAAGGCGATCATGCGCGAAGCGGCCGCCACCCGCTCCTACGCGGCGGCGCTGGCGGTGCTCAACGTTGCCGAGGGCCTGTATCTGGACTGGGCGCTTAAAGCGCCAAAGCCTTTGCCGGAGAACTTTGTCCATGCCGAATGGATCACGCTGCATGACAATCCGGCCTTCCAGGACTTCGTTGCCTTCCTGCAGGCTGAACTGGACCGGGTAGGCCCGCAGGCGGCGGCGCTGGCCAGTGACTTCTACCAACGCACCGTGGCACTGGAGCTGGCCTTCTTCGATGCTATCTACCCGGAGGGCCAGTGAGCATGGATATCTTCGAGCGCCTGAAAACCGCCGCCAACCGCCCCTGGGCCCGCTATGTCACGCACGACTTCGTGCAGCAGATGGGCGCGGGCACGTTGAGCGAGCAAGCGTTTCGTACCTACCTGGTGCAGGACTACCTGTTCCTGGTCCAGTTTGCCCGGGCCTGGGCGCTGGCTGCCTACAAAAGCCGACGCCCGGCGGACATTCGTGCCGCACAGACCACGCTCGCGGCCATTCTCGATGAAACCGAGCTGCACCTGCGGCTATGCGCGCGCTGGGGGTTGAGCCAGGCCGACATTGAAGCGGCGCCCGAGCATCAGGCCACCGTGGCCTACACCCGTTACGTGCTGGACTGCGGCGCTGCCGGGGACCTGCTGGAGCTGCAGGTGGCACTGGCCCCCTGCGTGGTCGGCTATGCCGAAATCGGCCGCGCCCTGGCCGAACAGATTGGCGACTTGAGCGGCCACCCGTACCGCGAGTGGATTGGCGAGTACGCGGGTACAGCCTACCAGGGCGTGGCTGCGGCAGCTCGCCGGCACCTCGACGAGCTGGCAGCACGCAGCATGACCGAGCAGCGTTTTGCCGAACTGGCAGCCATTTTCGCCCAGGCCTCCAGCCTGGAAGCGGATTTCTGGCAGATGGGGCTGGACGGGGCGGCATAACGTTGCGTGCGGTGTCGGGCTGGGTGGTTACTACTCAGCCCGGAACCGCTTTGGTGCATGAATGCCTCAAAAGAAGTCGAGCCGCACACTTTCACCGGGCTAAAACCCGGCTTTACTGGTCACTGTGCACATGCACCAATGGGCTGCATGCCCGGTTTTTTCGCTGTTTGGCGGCCGCAAAAAGCGGCCCGCATCTTGCTCCAGCTGCTCCCAACTACAACCTGGAGCCCCGTGCAATGAGCTCACCCAGCGAATTTCCACTCAGCGAAGCGCCGCCATCAGCCCGCAAGGGCCTGCTGCCGATCACCATGGTCCTGTTCAGTTTCACCTTCTTCACCGGCACCATGTTTGCCGGCGGCAAACTGGGCATGGCGTTCAGTTTCGCCGACATGCTATGGGTCGCCACCCTCGGTAACAGCTTGCTTGCGCTGTATGCCGCCGCGTTGGCCTTCATTGCCTCGCGTAGCGGCCTGAACACGGTGTTGATGGGGCGTTTCTGTTTCGGGGAGGCAGGCAGCCGGCTGTCCGACTTCCTGCTGGGCTTCGCCGAACTGGGCTGGTACGCCTGGGGCACCGCCACGGTGGCGATCGTGCTGGTCAAGTTGCTTGGCCTGGCAGAGGGTTTCAGCCTGCCGTTGATGGTGGTGTTCGGCCTGGGCTTCAGCATCACCGCCATCCTCGGTTTCAAGGGGCTGGATGTGCTGGCCCGGGTTTCGGTGCCGCTGATGTTCGTGCTGCTGTTGGTGTCGATGTACATCGCCACCCGGGATGCCGGTGGGTTCGCCGGCCTGGCGGCGGTGGTACCGCATGAGACCATGACGTTTTCCGCGGCAGTGACCATGGTGTTCGGCACCTTTGCCAGCGGCGCCACCCAGGCGACCAACTGGACACGCCTGTCGCGCAGCGGGCGGGTAGCGGTAAGCGCCAGTGTGGTCGCGTTCCTGCTGGGCAACGGCCTGATGGTGGTGGCAGGCGCCTGGTGCGCCATGGTCTACCAGCAGGCCGATATCGTCGAGGTGATGATGCTGCAGGGCTTGTCCTTTGCCGCAGTGGTCATGCTGTGCCTGAACCTGTGGACCATCCAGGGGCCGACCATCTACAACGTTTCGGCTGCCGCGTGCCACCTGCTGCGCAGCGAGCGGCGGCGCACGGCGACCCTGTTGGCGGCCGCTGTGGGTATCGTGCTGGCCATGGGTGGGATGTACGAGATGCTGATCCCGTTCCTGGTGCTGCTGGGTTCGATCATTCCACCGGTGGGTGGCGTGATCATGGCCGATTTCTGGTACCGCCACCGTGGCAAATACCCGGCGCTGGGCACTGCAACGCTGCCCCGTTACAACCTGGTCGGGCTGTTGGCCTACGCCGTTGGCGCCGTACTGGCCTACGCGTCGCCTTGGGTGGCACCGCTGGTGGGTATCGGCGCCTCGGCGCTGTGCTACATCGTCGTGCTTGAGCTGGGCGGGCGCCGCGCAGCGGCCCAGGCGGGCGTCGAACCGTGAGCCTGGCGCTGGAAGAAATCCTGCAGCTGCCCGGCCTGCACGAGATGAGCGTGCGCGCCGGGGCGCGCAACCTGCAACGGCGGGTACGCTGGCCTTATGTGGCAGAAAACGAAGGTATCGCCGAATGGGTGATGGGCGGCGAGCTGGTGTTCGTCACCGGCATCAACCACCCACGGGGTGAGGCCAACCTGCTTGCGCTGGTCGAAGACGGCGACGCCGTCGGCATTGCCGGGCTGGTAATCCTCACCGGCGGCAGTTTCATCCAGCACATTGCGCCTGCAGTGATTGCCCGTGCCGAGCAGCTGGGTTTGCCACTGATCGAACAGCCTTACGCCCTGAAAATGGTGGTGGTCACCCACTTGATCGGTACTGCGCTGGTGCAGATGACCCAGGTTCGCCGCTCGCGCAACGACATCCTCGGCCAACTGCTCAGTGGCGATTACCCAAGCCTGGCGATTGCCCGGCAGCGCGCTGCGCACCTGCAATTGGCGCTGGATGAGCCGCGCCGACTGCTGGCCTTGCGCCTGGCCGGGGTCGATGAGCTGTTCCAGCGGTTGGGGCTGACGCTCGGCGAGCGGCGCTGGCAGCACACCCGCCAGGCCCTGGAGGACCAACTGCAAGCCTGGTGCCGGCAGCAGCCGGGCAGCGTCACGGCGCACCTGCCCGGTGACCTGTTCGTGGTGTTGCTGGCCGACACCCAAGACCTGCCGGAACGATTGGCCGGGTTGTACCGGCAATTGCAAGGGGTGGCCGGCGAGTTAAGCCTGTACATGGGGCTTTCCAGCCTTGCCGAAGACTGTGCACACTACCGCCAGGCCTTGAATGAAGCGCGCCAGGCACTGGATGTGGCCCGGCACCTGCGCCCGGCCAGTGGTTACTGCAATTTCAGTGAGCTGGGCGTGCTGCGCTTGCTACAGGGCATCGTCGACCGCTCGCTGATCGACGATTTCGTCAGCCGTACCCTTGGCCCGCTGCTGGCACCAGGGCGTAAGCAAGCCACTGCATTGGTCCACACCCTCGACGCCTTGCTCATGGAAAATGGCAACAGCCTCAAAGCCGCCCAGCGCCTGGGCCTGCACCGTAACACTGTCAATCAGCGCATACAGCGCATCGAACAACTGAGCGGGCAGTCGATCGACGACCCGCTTTTTCGCATGAATGCTTCGGTCGCCATGTTGGTATGGCGCATGAGCGAAGCCCACGGCAAGGAGTAACCGCATGAACATCATCAACGCCCGGCTGCGCGGCAAACCCGGCTTGTTCCGCATTGAACTTGCTGGCGAGCGCATCAGCGCAATCGTGCCGCAGGCAAACGTGGTGGCGCAGGCGCCCGGCGACCTGGACGCTGCACAGAACCTGGTGGTAGCGCCCTTTGTCGAGCCGCACATCCACCTTGACGCCACGCTGACGGCCGGTGAGCCGAGGTGGAACATGAGCGGTACGCTGTTCGAGGGCATCGAGTGCTGGGCCGAGCGCAAGCAGTTCACCACCCACGATGACATCAAGGCCCGCGCCAAGAAAACCATTGGCATGCTGGTGGACCACGGTATCCAGCATGTGCGCACGCATGTCGATGTCACCGACCCGACGCTTACCGCGCTCAAGGCCATGGTCGAGGTACGCGACGAAGTCCGCGGGCTGGTCGACCTGCAGATCGTCGCGTTTCCGCAGGAAGGCATCGAGTCGTATGCCAACGGCAGGGCATTGATGACCGAAGCGGTGGCCATTGGTGCCGACGTGGTGGGGGGCATTCCGCATTTCGAGAACACCCGCGACCAGGGCGTGTCGTCGATAAAATTCCTGATGGACCTGGCCGAGCGCAGCGGCTGCCTGGTAGACGTGCACTGCGACGAAACCGACGACCCGCAGTCACGTTTTCTTGAAGTTCTGGCCGAGGAAGCCCGGGTACGTGGCATGGGCGCCCGGGTCACCGCCAGCCATACCGTGGCGATGGGTTCGTATGACAACGCTTACTGCTACAAGCTGTTCCGCCTGTTGAAGCTGTCGGGCATCAACTTCGTGTCTTGCCCAACCGAAAGCATCCATTTGCAAGGGCGCTTCGACAACTACCCCAAGCGCCGTGGGGTTACCCGGGTAGCCGAGATCGACCGCGCCGGCATGAACGTGTGCTTTGGCCAGGACTCCATCGTGGACCCGTGGTACCCGCTGGGCAACGGCAACATCCTGCGCATTCTCGAAGCCGGGCTGCACATCTGCCACATGCTCGGCTACGAAGACTTGCAGCGTTGCCTGGACCTGATCACGGACAACAGCGCCCGCACCCTGAACCTTGGCGAGCACTATGGCATCGAGGTGGGGCGCCCAGCCAACCTGCTGCTGCTGTCGGCACCCGATGACTACGAGATGGTGCGCAGCCAGGGGCATGCGCTGGTCTCGGTGCGCCATGGCAAGGTGCTGATGCAGCGCACGCCAGCCCAGGTGCAGCGCCTGCTCTGAGCGGTTGAGGTTGGGGCCCGGCGCTATGTCGGGCCCTGGCGTCAGCTGTCACCCGACCGCTTCGAGGAACTTGTCCAGAACAATGTTGCGGCCACACAGGACCACCGCAACCCGCTTGCCTTGGTACTGCCTGGCCAATTTCTGCATGCCGGCGACGGCAACTGCCGCAGCGCCTTCGATGATCCAGCGCTCGTGGCGGGCGATGTCGCGCATGGCTGCACGGATTTCGTCCTCGCTGACCAGCACCGTCCCGGTGACCAGCGCCTGGCACAGCGGGAAGCTGACAGCACCTGGCTCGATGCCACCGGCGGTGCCGTCGGAAAGGGTTTCGCGCGCCTGCACTTCGATGATCTCACCCGCCTGTAGCGAGCGCGCCAGTGCGGGGTCATTTTCGGGCCAGCAACCAATGATCTCGGTGCCCGGCTTGAGCACGCGCAGGGCGGCGCCGATACCGGCAATCAGCCCGCCGCCGCCCACCGCGACGAATACCGCGTCCAGGTCGGGTGCCTGCTCGAACAACTCCATTGCGAGGGTGCCTTGGCCTGCGATGACCTGCAGGTCGTTGTACGGCGACACGAACGGCACACCCTGCAGCCGCGCTTGCCTTGCGGCCTCCAGTTCTGCACCCAGTGGGTCGGTGGGCAGGCAGATGACTTCGGCGCCCAAGGCACGCATCGCTGCCAGCTTGTAGGCCGACGCTGAAGCGGCGCTGTACACCGTCACCGGCACCCCTGCGGCGTTGCCGGCCATTGCCAACGCCTGCCCGTGGTTGCCCGAAGACGCGGCGATCACCCCGGCAGCCCGCTGTTCGGTTGGCAGCAGGCGGATCTTGTTGCTGGCGCCGCGAAACTTGAACGAACCGGTGTGCTGCAGGTGTTCGCATTTAAGCAGTACATCGCAACCGGTCTGCTCCGAGAGGCGGGCGCTGCGGGTAAGTGGCGTCACACTGACGGCAGGGCGCAGTGCCGCATGGGCTTCCTTTATGGACCGAAAAAGCCCGTCCAACTGGGTGGCATCGATAATGGGCGCAAGAGCGGGAGTGGCTGCCATGCTGTAAACCTACATAGAGATGGAATATTCGTCTACCGTAGACGTTTATTCTATACGAGACAAGCAGGCGTGCACATGCGTCGCGGTGCTCATCCCAGCAAGCCAGCGATAGCGGGTTTAAAGGGCCTTGACCTCTTTCAGGTACTTGTACACGGTCGCGCGCCCCATGCTCAGTACGTTGGCCACATAGTCCACGCCACTGCGGCCTTGGAACGCGCCCTCGGCATGCAGCGCCTGCACCAGGCTGCGCTTGTCCTTCATGCGCAGCGTTTGCAGTGACAGGTTGCGCGCCTGCAGCCAGCCATGCAGGAAAGTGTTGATGCGTTCCTGCCAGTCATTGCGGAACAACGCGTCCGGTTGCGGCACCAGCCGGCTCATCTGGAAAAACGCATCCAGCGCAACACGGGCCTGCTCCAGTACCGACACGTTCAGGTTGATGCACATCAGGTGCTCGGCTTCGCCCTGGGCATTGCGCAGCACGGTGCTGATCGAACGGACCTTCTGGCCGTTCCAGTTGAGTTTCTCGTAAGGGCCAAGGTTCGTGCCCTGGAGCAAGTCGCCCAGTTCATGATCGATCGCCGAGTCGTCACCCAAGGTGCGTTGGGAGAAGTTGTTGGCGATGTGCACCACTGTCTGGCTGCGCAGGTCGTGGACGATGACTTCCGCGTGCGGGTACAGCAACAGCGCGATGCTGTCGGCAATTGCCTTGTAGTTATCCAGGGTCATTTGTTTCGGGTGCTTTTTCGCAGGGGCAGGAACCGGACCTTCATGGTGGCGGCAAAGCGACTGGGACACAAGGCGGGTGGTTGCAGAGCCTCGTACCGCTGCCAGCACTACCAAACACACAAATTCACCCCTCACATGCGATAAGCCGTGATTATTCCATGTGAGAAAACCTTTACTGACCAAGGCCGTCATTGGCATAATCAGTACGTAATTACATGCTACATAACACAGTACGGAATTGTAGGAGCACTCATGGCCCGGGGCGGCATAAACAAGGTGGTGGTGCAGCAGGCACGCCAGGCGCTGATAGCCCGGGGCGAAAACCCCAGCATCGATGCCATTCGTATCGAACTGGGCAATACCGGCTCGAAGACCACCATTCATCGCTACCTCAAGGAGCTGAACGGCCAGCAGTCGGTTGCCGCGGAAGGTGGCGTTGCATTGAGTGAGGTGCTGGCCCGCATGGTTGGGCAGTTGGCGACCCAGTTGCAGGACGAGGCCGATCTGACCATCGAGCAGGCCGAAAGCACGTTTACCCAGCAGCGTGAACAGCTGCAGGCGCAGCTCGAAAGCGCGCAGCAAGCCCTGGCCGCAGCGCATCAGCAGCACCAGATCGATGCCGCGGCACTGGCTGCCGAATCCGAGCGGCTGCTGTCCACGCAAAGCACGTTGCAGGCCGAACAGCTACGTAGTGCGAGCCTCAACCAGTCGCTGGGCGAGCTGCAGCTGCGCCTGGCAGACAAGGACGAGCAGATTCAGTCACTGGAAGACAAGCACCGCCATGCCCGCGACGCCCTCGAGCATTACCGCAGCGCCAGCCGTGAGCAGCGCGAGCAGGAACAACGCCGGCACGAGGCGCAATTGCAGCAGTTGCAGGTGGAAGTGCGCCAATTGCAGCAGGGCATGATCGTCAAGCAGGACGAACTGACCCGCCTGCACCGCGATAACGAGCGCTTGCTCGGTGAGCACCGCCAAGTGGCCAGCGAATGCCGGGCGCAGGGGGAATTGCTGGAGCAACGTGATGCGCAGATCCAGGGTTTGCGCACGATCCTGGCGCAGGCGCAGGGCGCCAGTGAGGAAATGCGCCGGCAACTGGAGACCCAGGCACAGAGCCTGGAACAACGGCGCGAGCTGTGTACCGAGCAAGCACGGCAGCTGAAACACTTCGAGGAACAACTGCGCGAGCGTGACGAGGCGTTGGCGCAGTGCCGGGCGCGGGTGGCCGAAGCAGCAGGTTAATCAAACTTTTTCGTGGCAGCGCTTTCTTCCCTAAACACCTCAAGGAGATAGCGCCATGTCTGATAAACAACCACCGCACAAACAGGGGCCGCACTCGTCGGAGCAGGCGGACAAGCAGAGTGACCTGGATTTCGACCCGGATTCGCCGGACCTCGACGATCCGCAGGTTGACCCGCAGGGCCCCGCCAAACCACCCAGGGATGTGGAGAAGAAATAGGGAATGCCCGCCAGCTGAGCGAAATGGGCTGGCGGGTTTACCGAGGAATTTGCCCGGCCTGTAAGACCAGGCGGCGCAAATCCCCGGTTTGCCAGCGCTTAGCCCTCGGCCCGCCTGGCGGCGTCCACACCGGCCGCCGACAGCTTGATGGGGTATTGGACGCTGATTTGGTGGTCGCTGCTGACCACCACGCTGCCATCATGAATCAGGCCGTCGTCCTGCAGGGTCTTGAGCATGCCTGCAACGGCCTTCTCGCCACGATAGTTGTCCAGCACTTCCTTGCCCAGCCCCTGTGGGTGAGCATGCAGCAGGCGGGTGAGTACTTCGCTTTTCAGTGCATCGTTACTCATGTCGAACCTCACGTTCACTTAGCGTGTTTGGCCTGTAGTGCCTTGGCGTGCTCCAGGTGCTGTTCCAGCTTGGGCAAGGTTTCGCTGGCGAAGGCCTTCAGCTCAGCCTTGTCGGAGGACGCAGCTTCTTTCTTGAACAGCTCGACCGCTTTCTCGTGCGCATCGACCTGGTTGTTGAGGTAAGACTTGTCGAACGACTCGTCACGCCATTCCAGGATCATCTTCTTGACCTTGTCGGTCATCGCCGCGTCGTCGGGTACCGAAATATCCAGTTTACGGGCGATGTCGCCGAGCTTCTGGTTGGCCTGGGTATGGTCGGTGACCATTTGCTGGGCGAAGCTCTTGATCTCTGCGTTCTGGCTTTTCTCCTGGGCCAGGTTGCCGGTAACCACTTCGGCGATGCCGGATTCTACCGCTGCATCGACGAAATCATTGGAGCTGGCTGCCAGCGTGTGGGCCGATACCAGGCCCAGCACCATCGATAACCCGACCCGCTTGATGAAAAGACTGCTCATGCTTCACTCCTTAAACCTTGGCGCGACCTCAGTGTCGCGTACGGTTGAGGGGCGGGGCAGGGCAAAGGTTTAATCTTTTTCACCACCGGCAGCGAACCCGGTGGCGCTCAATCCACGGCCAGCACCTGTTGCTGGAGTTGCCAACGCACCGAACTCACGCCCTTTTCCAGGCTGACCCGGCTGACCAGGCGCTCCAACTGCGCCGGTGCCTGGGCGGTGCCCAACAGCTCTGCACGCACCTCAAGCCTGGCCGGGTTGTCCAGGTCGGCACTTTGCAGCGACTGCAGGCGTAGCTGCGGTTCGGCCAGGCTGTGCAGCATCAGGCTGCGCACTTGGATCTCGTCCTCGGCGCGGCAGACGATGCGCACTTCGAAATGCTGTTCGTGCTCGCTGGCGGGCACCACGCCCTGGCGGTCAAGGCGTTGGGCGATGTCGCGCAGCAGGATATTCGCGCACAGCACCACCAGGCTGCCCAGCGCGGCCTCCAGCAACAGCCCCAGGCTGCACAAGACACCGACCGCTGCCGTGCACCACAGGGTGGCGGCGGTATTCAGGCCGCGCACATTGAAGCCGTCGCGCATGATCACCCCGCCGCCGAGAAAACCAATGCCCGAGACCACATAAGCGGCAACGCGTGAGGCATCGGCAGCGGCCATGCCGGGCACTGCCTGGGTCATCAGCACGAACAGGCAGGCCCCGGTACTGACCAGTGCATTGGTGCGCAGCCCGGTCAGGCGCTGGCGCAACTGGCGTTCGGCGCCGATCAGCGCCCCTAGCAGCAACGCGACACTGACGCGCAGCAGAAAAACGTTCCAATCCATAGCTCACCTCTTCCACGGGCACAGGCCCGCATGAGCGCCTTCACTGGGCGCGGTTGAAAAACCAGAAAGATGCGCAGGACCACGGGGGGAGGGAGGTGAAGCGGGGGTTACACGAAACCACCGTCTTGCCAGGCTGGCCAGACAGTAGAGGACACTGCCGGGCTAGCGCGCCACGTGGGCCTGTCGCAAGCGACTGGGGCTACTGTCCAAAGCGGGTCTCCTGTTGGGATGGCTAAATTGCGACGCGGACCATACGCCCCGCGGCAAAGCCGGTCAAGGGTGCAAAGATGACAATGGCTTAATCGGCACATGCCCTGCGGCAGCGCCTGCCACATGGAAAAAAAAACCATCAGCCGGTAACCTTGCGCCACCCTATGCGATCACCCGGACCGTTCCATGCTGCTCAATCTGACCGTGCTGTTCGGCACCCTGGTGGCCATGGAGGGCGTAGGCACGCTGGCCCACAAGTACATCATGCATGGCTGGGGCTGGTGCTTGCACCGCTCGCACCATGAGCCACAGCTGGGCATGCTCGAAACCAATGACCTCTACCTGCTGGCGCTGGCGCTGATAGCCGCCGCCCTGATCGCCCTGGGCAAGGGCGGCCATGCGCCGCTGCAGTGGGTGGGCGGTGGCGTGGCGGGCTATGGCGTACTTTATGTACTGGCCCATGATGGTTTCTTTCATCGGCACTGGCCGCGCCGGCCACGGCCGGTCAACCGCTACCTCAAACGCCTGTACCGGGCGCACCGGCTGCACCATGCAGTGAAGGGGCGCACCGGAGGGGTGTCGTTCGGTTTCTTCTACGCGCCGCCGTTGAAGGTGTTGAAACAGCAACTGCGGGGCAAGCGCAACCGGCGCTGACTGCCTGGCCGTTACCCGGCGGTGCCGCCTTCAGGCTGCGCCACGGCGTGCCCACGGCTCACCCACCAGCCGAAACCGGCGGCGGTGAAGAACATGATCAGGCTGTACAGTGCTGCCGGCACTGCCATGGTCGGGTTGTTCAGCAGCGACGGGCTCAGCGCCAGGGCAATGGCCAACGTGCCGTTGTGTATGCCGATTTCCATGCCGATGGCGATGGCCTGGCGCTTGGGGATGTTGAGCAGGCGCGGCACCCAGTAGCCCACCGCCAGGCTCAAGATGTTGAACAGCAGCGCCGCCAGGCCCACGACCGGTGCGTACTCGACCACCGTCTGCCAGTCCTTGGCCAGCGCCAGGACAATGGTGAATGCCAGAAACAATGCCGCCACCAGCTTCATCGGCTTTTGCATGCCCGCGGCAAACGCGGGGGCAAAGCGGCGAATCAGCATACCCAGCGCCACCGGCAGCAGAACAATGGCGAACACCTGCATGACCTTGGCGAACTGCAGCGGTATGGCCTGGTCCGACGCCATGAACCAGCTCAACGACAGGTTGACCAGCAGCGGCATGGTGAGAATCGCGATCAATGAGTTGACCGCTGTGAGGGTGATATTCAACGCCACATCGCCATGTGCCAGGTGGCTGAACAGGTTCGCCGTGGTGCCGCCCGGCGAAGCGGCCAGCAACATCAACCCCACCGCCAGCGCCGACTCCAGGCCAAAACCGTTGGCGATCAGGAAGCACACCAGCGGTAACAGCAGAATCTGGCAGGCCAGGCCCACCACCACGGGCTTGGGGTATTTCACTACCCGTGCGAAGTCGGCCAAGGTCAACGACAGGCCAAGGCCCAGCATGATGATGCCCAGGGCCAGGGGCAGAACGGCGGTGAGCAGGGGCGAGGCGGTCATCGGTAGTCTCTCGGGTGAAGGATCCGAAGCAGTCTAGGTGGGCCGGGGTGGATAGGTGATTGCAAAGAGCCAGCTCTTGGTAACCATTTGTTACCAGAGACATCCCTCATCGGCGCTGTATGGCGCGTTGCAGCAAGCCCGCAGGCGCAGTAGCATGCCGCCTTTTTCGAGGATTAGCCTGTCATGCCGTTCCAGCAAGGTCTGCTTGCCACCCCGGTGCCGGCCCACGCCCGCCACCTGTTCTTCACCCTGCAATCGCCCGAGGCGTTGCCTGCCGCCCTCGATGCCTTGCTACCGCAGGTCGATGGCGTGCAGGTGATTCTGGGCGTAGGCGCGCCCATGGCCAAAGCCCTGGGGCGTGAAGTACCTGGCCTGCGTCCTTTCCCGCTGCTGGATGCGGCGGTAGAGAACCCCAGCACCCAGCATGCGTTGTGGCTGTGGCTGCGTGGCAATGAGCGGGGCGACCTGCTGCTGCGGGCCCAGGCACTGGAGCAGGCGTTGGCGCCGGCCCTGCGCCTGGCCGACAGCGTTGACGGTTTCCTGCACCGGGGTGGGCTGGACCTGACCGGGTACGAAGACGGCACTGAGAACCCGGTGGACGAGGATGCGGTGCAGGCAGCGATCGCTGCCGATGGTTCCAGCTTTGCTGCGTTTCAGCTGTGGAAGCACGACCTGGCGTACTTCAAGTCGCTGCCCCAGGCCGACCAGGACAACATCATGGGCCGCCGCCTCAGTGACAACGAAGAACTCGACGACGCGCCCGAGTCGGCACACGTCAAGCGTACTGCCCAGGAAAGCTACGAGCCCGAGGCCTTCATGGTGCGCCGCTCGGTATCCTGGGCCGATCAGCGCGGCGCCGGCCTGGCCTTCGTTGCCCTGGGCCGCAGCTTCGATGCCTTCGAAGTGCAACTGCGGCGCATGAGTGGCCTGGAGGACGGCATCATCGACGGCCTGTACCGCTTCAGCCGGCCCCTGAGCGGCGGCTACTACTGGTGCCCGCCAATCAGCGCCACCGGTGTCGACCTGAGCCCGCTGCTGCAGGGCAGGTAAAAACATCCGGACACAGAAACGCCCACGCGCGCCGGGTAGAGCGACTAGCCTTGCAAGTTTCCCTGGCATGACGGGAGCTTTTCCATGTATGCACGTCGTGATGTCCTACGCGCGGGTGCTACGTTAGGCCTATTGGCCAGCGCCCCTTGGTTGCACGCGGCCACGCCGGCAGGCATGTTGACCCGCGCCGTACCGTCCAGCGGTGAAGCGCTGCCGGTCATTGGCGCCGGGACTTCCGGCAGTTTCGAGGTTGAAGCCGGTTCGGCTGCCTACCAGCAACTGCGGGCAGTGCTCAAGGCCTTTTTCGACGGTGGCGGGCGGGTGATCGACACCTCGCCCAATTACGGTGGCGCCGACAGCATTCTTGGCCAATTGCTGGAGGAGGGGGGTTGGCATTCACGCTGCTTCATTGCCACCAAGATTGCCGCCGACAGCCGCGCAGAAGCCCAAGCGCAATGGGCTGACAGCCTGAAGCGGCTGCGCACCGACAAGGTCGACCTGTTGCAGGTGCACAACCTGCGTGACTGGCGAACCCAACTGCCCTACGCGCGCGAACTCAAGCAGCAGGGCAAAACCCGCTATGTGGGGATCACCCATTACCTGAACAGTGGCCACGCCGAGGTCGCCGAGCTGGTACGCAGCGAGGCGCTGGATTTCATCCAGATCAACTACTCGGTCAGTGCCCCCCAGGCGGCCCGTGAATTGCTGCCGTTGTGCCAGGAGCGGGGTGTGGCGGTGCTGATCAACCGCGCGTTCGACGATGGGCGCCTGTTCACCCGCGTCAAAGACCAGCCGTTGCCCGGCTGGGCCGCTGAAGCGGGCATCGGCAGCTGGGCGCAGCTGTTTCTCAAGTTCGCCATCAGCCACCCGGCGGTGACGACGGTAATTCCCGCCACGGGTCGGCCAGATCGCCAGCTCGACCAGCTCAAGGCTGGCCAGGGCCCACTGCTTACCCAGGCGCAGCAACAGGCGCTGATCAGGCAATTCACCTGAGCGTATGACTGCCTGGCGGCGGCGCCTGAATCAAGGGCTGAACATACAGCCCGGCGAAGGCCCGGCGGTTGTCGCCGGCTTGCTGCTGTTCTATTGCCTGTTTACCGGTTACTTCATGCTGCGCCCTGTGCGCGAAACCATGGGCGTTGCCGGTGGCGTTGACAACCTGCAGTGGTTGTTCACCGGAACCTTCATCGCCAGCCTGGCATGCCTGCCGGTGTTCGGCTGGCTGGCCAGTGGCGTGCAACGCCGGTTCATCCTGCCTTGTACCTATGGTTTTTTTGTCAGCAACCTGCTGCTGTTCGCGGTGTTGTTTACCCGCACACCAGACAACCTGTGGGCGGCGAGGGCGTTCTACATCTGGCTTTCGGTGTTCAACCTGCTGACCATCTCGCTGGCCTGGAGCGTGCTCGCCGACCTGTTTTCTACGGCCCAAGGCAAGCGCCTGTTCGGCCTGTTGGCCGCCGGGGCCAGCCTGGGTGGCCTCAGCGGGCCGATTCTGAGCACGCTACTGGTGGCACCGCTGGGCCACGCCGGGTTGCTGCTGCTGGCGGCGGGATTCCTGCTCGGCAGCGTCGGGGCAAGCCTGTTTCTGCAGCGCTGGCGACAGCGGCATCCGTTGCCAGCGCATGCCGAGCGCAGCGCCGCAAGGCCGCTGGGCGGCAACCCACTGGCCGGTGCCACTGCGGTACTGCGCTCGCCTTATCTGTTGGGCATTGCGCTGTTCGTGGTGTTACTGGCAAGTGTCAGTACCTTCCTGTACTTCGAGCAGGCACGCATCGTCAGCCAGACTTTCACCGACCCTACCCGGCAAACCCAGGTGTTCGGCTTGATCGACAGCGTTGTCCAAGCCTTGGCCATCCTCACGCAAGTCTTCCTCACCGGGCGGCTGGCACGTCGCCTGGGGGTAGGCATATTGCTGATGGCCGTGCCGCTGGTGATGGCAGTGGGCTTCTTGTGGCTGGCGCTGGCACCGGTGTTCGCGGTGTTCGTAATGGTCATGGTGGTGCGCCGTGCAGGGGAGTATGCGCTGGTACGACCGGGGCGCGAGATGCTGTTCACCGTGTTGCCGGCCGAGGACAAGTACAAGGCCAAGAACTTCATCGACACCGTGGTGTACCGGGGTGGCGACGCCCTCAGTGGCTGGCTCAAGCGTGCCCTGGACGTGATGGGCGAACACCCGCAACTGGCCATGCTGATTGGGGCAGTAATGGCCGTGGCCTGGGCGGCCACCGGCGCTTGGCTTGGCCGCCGTCAGGCCAATATGGATAACCCGCCGCGCGACTGAAAGGCGCGCCAAATAAGGACTTGCCGCTTATTTAACGCCACCGGTCCGAAGCCTGCCAATTGAAACGAATCCCGACCCGAGCCTGTACTCCGAATTCATGTACGGCGCTGAAGCCGTGCATCCCGAAATCATATGAGGTTTCAGACCATGGCCACTAAAGACAATAGCCGTACCGGCAACCAACAAGGCAGCCAGGGCGGTAACAAGAACTCGGGCAACTTCGCCAATGACCGCGAAAAAGCCTCCGAGGCAGGCCGCAAGGGCGGGCAGCATTCCAGCGGCGGCCAAACCAGTGAATCGGGCCGCAAAGGCGGCCGCTCGTAAACGAGGCCCTGCAGTGCCGGGGAACCGGCACTGCCATCGAGTAGCCCTGGAGGTCGTTATGCAATGGTTACCTGTGGCGGCCCTGTCGGGCGCCCTGTTGCTGGTTGGCGGCTGTTTCGACCGAGACAATGGCCACCCCGGCAAAGACGACGCCGACACCACCAAGCCGTCCCTGCAAATGCAACAACCCAGTGAAAAGCCCGCCCCCCAACCTGCGCCCGATCCTGAACCGATGCCAGGTCAGAAACCCAGCCAATAAACGCGCATGAGGAAAACGGCATGACGGTCATGACACGCAAGACCGCCGCGACAGTTCCGGCCTCACTGGCCACAACCAGCCTGCAACAGCGTTACGAAGCCTTGCTGGCAGGCACTGATAACGCTGGCGCGCAATGGTTGAATGAGCAACTGGAGCGTGCCCGGCACTTGCCGGATGACCTGCCAGCCGACCCCGTGGAGCTTGAAGCCTGGGGCGCCCGCCACGCCGGGCAAGTAGCTCAAGGTTTTGCCGCCTACTTGGCACAACGCCAGCAAGGTGGGCCACGCCGCTATTTTGCCACGCGCGCGCAAGCGCTATGGTTCCTGCAACAGGTGGCACCGACCAAGGCGGTGGATGGTGCGTGGTTGCACAGTACCTTGCGGCATTGGGCAGACCCACGCTACCACGGGTTGATCCGGACCTACCTGGAAGAATTGGGCAGCGGTGATGTGCGCTGGAACCATGTGGCGATCTATCAGCGGCTGATGAGCCGCCTGGGTTGCCTGGAACCGTTGCAACTTGAAGACGAACGCTATTTGCAGGGTGCACTGCAGCTGGCACTGGGTCGCTACGGTGAGGACTTCCTCCCTGAGCTGATCGGTTACAACCTCGGCTACGAACAACCACCGCTGCATTTGCTCATTACCACCTATGAACTCGCCGAATTGGGCATCGACGGCCAGTATTTCCAATTGCATGTCACGATCGACAACGCCGCCAGCGGTCACGCCCACCTGTCAATCCAGGCCTTGCGCCAACTCAGCCCGCGCAGTGACCCCTCCGGGTTCTACCAGCGAGTACGGCACGGCTACCGCCTGAATGACCTTGGCGTGGATACACCCACCCTGGTCAGCCTTTTCGACCTTGAAGCGGAATTGGTGCAGGCCTTGGAACAGAAGCGCCAGTTTGGCCAGTTCATGCATTCAGACCGGTGCCGGCTGCAGGGGCGCACCATCAACCAATGGCTGGCGGAACCTGGCGCAATGCCGCACTTTCTGCAGGCGCTGCAGGCGCAGGGCTGGATTCGCCGCGGTGAAGAACCCGCGCAAAGCCGCTGGTGGGCACTCGTGGATGGGCCGTCAGCACCTATGTACGGTGTGTTCACCGCCTATGAAAAGCAGTTGTGGCACGACTGGATCGCAGCAGGTTGGCAGTCGCGGGTTCGTCGCGTGCTACCCGGAAGCTGGCAGTTGCCGGCATGCGCCGATGATGCGGCCATGGATGTCGACGCGCATGATATTGATGCGCTGATCGCACGCATGGCCGGCAACCACCACGCCACGCCTGAAGGGCTGCGGGCCACCCGTGCCTATCTGCAGGCCACAGGGATGATCCAGGAGGCACCGCGCTAATGGTCAGCGACCCTCAACGCCTGGCCAGTGACGGTGCATTATTGCAATTGGGCCGGCGCCTGCGCGCCGATGGCTATCGGTTTACCTGCGTGACACCGGCCACCCACGCGCGGGTCATGGCCCGCTGCGCAGGCGAGCAGGGACGAACGCTGCGGGATGTGTTCGGCTGGAGCAGGCCGTTCAGCGCCGGACTGCTCAGTGGCGATCAAATGGCCCAGCTGGAGCACGCGGGCGTCCTCACTGCTGCTTCTGGTGATGTGTGGCGTAGCACCATACGCTGGTCCACGCTGGATGACCTGATACTGGTCCACTCCGCGTACCCGACCGAGGCCGCGGACGCGGTGTTCTTCGGCCCAGACAGCTACCGCTTCGCCCAGGTTATCCATGACCACCTGCGACACACCCCCAACCGGGTTGAGCATGCCGTAGACATTGGCTGTGGAACCGGCATTGGCGCCTTGCTGATCGCGCGGGCGGCGCACCATGCGCAGGTTTCTGCGGTGGATATCAACCCGCTTGCCCTGCGCTACACCGCCGTGAATGCAGCGTTGGCTGACGTCAGCAATATTTCGGTGAAGCACAGTGACCTGCTGGACGATGTGCCCGGCAACTTCGACCTGATCGTTGCCAACCCGCCCTACATGCTCGATGTGGGCGAGCGGACCTACCGGCATGGCGGTGGCGCCCTGGGGGCCGCGTTGTCGTTGCGGATTGTAGAGCAGGCCCGTGAGCGGCTGACCCCGGGCGGCTCGTTGCTGTTGTATACCGGTGTGGCGATCGTGGACGGCCGTGATCCCTTGCTCGAGGCTGTTCGCCTGCGTCTGGCCGGCACCACGTGCTCTTGGGTGTATCGGGAAATCGACCCTGATGTGTTCGGAGAACAGCTGGCTGAGCCGGGTTATGAAGCCGTGGAACGGATAGCCGCCGTAGCCCTGACGGTTACGCGACTGTAGAAGTGGTACAGCGCACTTGCAATTAGCCTGAGTTGCTCGACAATGGCGCGCCCCTTGCCGCCACACGGACCACCCGCACCATGATGCTGACCACGCTATTCCCCGATATCTCCCTGGATGACACGTTGTTCGTCTTCGCCCTTGAAGCCGAAGCAGGCGAGGTGTTCCGCGAAATGAACACCGTGTTCACCGGTATCGGCAAGGTCAACGCTGCTATCGCCCTGACCAAGGCTATCGCTGTGCGCCGCCCCAGGCTGATCGTCAACCTGGGTTCTGCTGGCAGCCAGCGCCACGGCAAAGGCGCTGTCGTGTGCTGCAACCGTTTCGTGCAGCGCGACATGGACGTGACGCCGTTGGGTTTCGCCCGTTACGAGACGCCACTGGCGAATACCCCGGTGCTACTCGAACACGGTGCGGCCATACCCGGCCTGGCCCTGGAAACCTGCGGCAGTGGCGACAGCTTCGAAACCAACCACGGCGATGCGCCTTACGATGTGGTCGACATGGAAGCCTACGTGCTGGCCTTGATCGCCCGCAGCGAAGGTATTCCGTTCGTGTGCCTGAAGTACATCTCCGATGACGCGGGCAGCGAGGCTGCCGGTGACTGGGCCGTACAGGTTCACCTGGCGGCCGAAGCGTTCAAGCGTGTGCTGTTCAACGCGGTCTGATTGCCGGCCATTGGTGGCCGTGGGGCAATGCCATTAAACCTTCGTCACCCAGCGCAGTCACTGTTGGTATCGGCAGCCAACTTTGGAGCAGTGTCATGGCTCGGGCAATCTGGAAAGGCGCTATCAGCTTCGGGCTCGTGCATATCCCCGTGGCCCTCAACACTGCGGTGCGCACCGAGCGGGTAGACTTCGACTGGTTGGACAAGCGCAGCATGGAGCCTGTGGGCTACAAGCGCGTGAACAAGGTCACCGGCAAGGAAATCGACAAGGACAACATCGTCAAAGGCGTGGAGTATGAAAAGGGCCGCTATGTGGTGATCAGCGAGGAGGAAATCCGCAAGGCTCGCCCTGAAGCCACCCAGACGATCGATATCTTCTCGTTTGTCGAGGCTGGCGAAATACCCCTGCAGCACTTCGATACCCCGTATTACCTCACCCCCGACCGGCGCGGCGGCAAAGTCTATGCATTGCTGCGCGAGACGCTGGAAAAAACCGGCAAGGTGGCGCTGGCCACGGTGGTACTGCACACCCGCCAGCACCTGGCGCTGCTGCGCCCTCTGGATGACGCGCTGGTGATGATCACTTTGCGCTGGCCCGAGGAAGTACGCGGGCTGGAGACCCTGGAGCTGGACAGCAGTGTGACCGATACCAAGGTCGACAAGCGCGAACTGGACATGGCCAAGCGGCTGGTCGAAGACATGAGCGGGCCGTGGAAGCCCGAGGACTACCATGACGCCTTCCGCCAGACCATTCTGGACCTGGTGGAAGAAAAGGCCAGCAAAGGCAAGATCGCTACAGTTGAGAAAGGCAAGGCCGCCAGCGCCGAGAAAGGTGCGGACATCCTCGACCTTACCGAGCTGCTGAAACGCAGCCTCGGCGGCAAGAAGCCGGCGAAGAAGCCGCGCAAGGCTTCCTGAGCGAAGCCCCGCAAGCGCTTCGATCAAACCAGAGCCTGCAGCCCCGCCAGGTAATCGCCAAAGCCTTCCCGGGCGCGGCTGTCACGGCGGCTGCTGGTGGCCACGCTGTGCCTGGCCGTCCAGACGATCTGCGCGCCACTGGCTTGCAGGTCGCTGACCAGTTGCACGTCTTCATGGGCGGCCAAAGCCTGGAAGCCGCCGACTCGCGCATAGGCGTCGGCGCACACGCCCAGGTTGGCGCCATGAATGTGCCGGTGGCCCTCGCGCTGTTCGTAGCGGCTTTGATAGAGCTGGCGCAGGGCGGCCGTCTGCCACGGCTGCCAGTATTCGACGTGTACCGTGCCACAGACAACCTCGGCACTGCAGGCCAGCTGCGACAACAACCAGTGCCCCGGTACCCGGCTGTCGGCATCGGTACAGGCCAGCCACCGCGCACCACGGTCGACCATGTGCGCCGCGCCCACCCGCCGGGCCATACCAACACTGCCAGCCTCCACCTCCAGCACCTGTACACCAAAACGCCGCGCCACGGCGGCGCTGCCATCGCTGCAGCGGTCGAGCACGACCAGCACCTCGACCCGATGGCCAGCCTGCTGTGCCTGCACGGCGGCAATCAGCACCGCACGCAGGCAACGGCCGAGGCGGCGGGCTTCGTTGTGGGCCGGAATCACGACGGCGATCATGGGCAAGTCTCGTCAAGGTCGACCACACTGGGCTGGGCTGACCAGTACTCGAGCACGAAGTCCGCTTCATCATGCTGGAACAGTTTGTACAGGGGCAGGTGGCGGGCCAGCATGCGATGCACTTCACGCCCATCCTGCGGGCAACCGACAATGGGGTGCTTCCAGTGGCATGCCAGCAGGCCGCCGTCGTAAGACAGGCTGGCGACCGCTTGTTCGATGACTTGCAGCCAGTCGGTGGGGTCCAGGTAGTAGCCCACCTCGCTCAGCACGATCAGGTCGAAGCGCCCACCAGGCCAGTCTGCCGGGAGCCGCGCCAGTTCCACAGACGCATTGTGCACCTGAGCCAAGCGTTCGCGGGCCAGCCCCACGGCGGTGGGATCGAGGTCCTGGCATAGCAGTTCCCCGCTGCGTTCGGCCAGCAGTGCACTTAACTCGCCGTTGGCACAGGCTGGCTCGAATACCCGCTGGTAGCATTGACGGGGCAGGCTGGCCATGACCAGCTCGCGCTTGCGCTTCTCGTACCAACGGGTGCGAAAAGCCCACGGGTCTTCATTGGTCGCATACAAGTCGGCGAAATACTGTGGGTCGAGGCTCATGACAACTCCAGTCAAAGGAACACCAGTTCGAAAGGTTGCAGCAGGCAATCCAGCAGGTTTGCCGGTAGCACCGGCGGCCGCTCACCGTCTGCCTGCAACTGGCTGGCATGGGCGGCGAGGGCCTTGCGCTTGCGCGCCAACCGGGCTTCATCCAGCTGCAGGCGGTGGGCACGGGGCCAGGGCAGGCGAGGGTCGTCGGGTTGCGCCCAGTGCCAGGCCCAGACCGGGACCTCGGCCAGTTGCACTTGCCGCGCCAATGCCGCGTGGGCGGCGGCGCGCCCGACGGCCTCGTGGTCGCAATGACCGTCATTGCGCCAGGTAGCCATCAACAGGTCGTCCGGGCGCAACAATTGAGTCAGATGGCTGACGAGGAACGCTTCCTCTCGCGGCAATTGGCCGTCCTTGAGGTTGAGCCGGCGCCAGTCCACGCGGTTCGGGTCCAGGTCAAGCTGCTGCAATGCCAGGCGACTTTCCTGGGGGCGTTGGCGACGCAGGCGATGCTCGCTCCACTGGGTTGAGCCAGGGTGGCTGCTTTCACCATCGGTTGCGGAAATCAGCACCAGGTCGGCTTCACGGCCTTTGAAGCTGCTTAGCAGGCCGCCTGCCATGAGGATTTCATCATCCGGGTGGGGCGCAATCATCACCAGGCGGCGCCCAGGCGGGCAGAGCCGGGCGGGGTCGAGCCATGTGGCCCGGGCGAGGTGGGCCGCCTGCTGCCAGTCGGCCCAAGGGGTGCCGCTGCTGGCCTGGATCAAGTTCTCACTCATAGCTGCCACGCTCCTGCCGGCACCTGCGCCAGCTGGTGGCCCAGCGCTGCCAGGTCACGCTCCGCGTGGCTCTGGCGCAGATACACTGGTAAATCGGCGCTCAAACGGGCGAAGTGGCTGTTGCGGCAGAACGGTGTGGCACCCAAGGCCCGCCCGACATGGCTGATGACCTGGTCCACGGCCTGCTCGACCTGGGCACGGGTGCGCCGCACTTCAAAACTGGCATCTGCACCCGGCTGCCGGTCGATCCAGGCGGCGCATTCACGCAGCGCCGCACGCGCACCATACAAAGCGGCGTCCACCGCCCCGAGGTGGGCATCGGCATGCGGGTCGGGCCGCGGCTTGCGGCAATACTCGCGCAGGTAGTCGGCCAGGGCCTCGGCCGCACCATACCAGCACGCGGCGATACCGCCGCCGCCGTGCCAGAAACCAGGGCGCGCCAGGTACTGGCCAGGTTTGCCGATGAGCGTCGCCGGGGTGTTGTCGAAGGTGACCTCGACGCTGGCCGTGGTAGCCATGCCCACGGCTTGCCAATGCTCGATGTTCAGCCCCTGGTCAGGCTGCGACAGTTCGATGGCGACCAACTGCTGCTGACCCTGCTCATCCCAGGCCGTGAGCAATGCCCGGTCGATCTGCAACGCCCCGGAACACCAGGCTTTGGTGCCTTGCAAACGTACCCTGTCGCCGTCGCGGGAGGTTATGACCGCGCGGGCATCAGGTGGCTCGGCGGCCCACACGCCCCAAATGCCCTCTGCCACGTGATGTGCAGCTGCGCACTCCGCCAGAATCGCCAAAGCATCGGTGTGCCCTTCATACAGCTTGGCCAGGGCCAGGTCGCAACCCGCCACGCGGGCCAACGTCTGCCAACGGCGCAAGGTATTGCCCTGGCCTGGCAACGGCAGCAGGTCCAGGTGGTCGGCCTGCAGCGCCTGCATCAGCTGAGGCAACTGAGTGTCGAGGTTGAGGGGCTGTTGACGATCACCAAATGTACGCAGTAGGCGGTCGAAATGGGTCAGGTTGAAGTCCTGGACGATGCTCATGGGCGGGTCTCCTGATGCGTGGCCACTAGGCAAGCCCCAGCTGTTTGCGCATGCGCGCCGTAATGGATTGGCGGACCTTGCCCAGGTCCGCCCACGGGTCGTCGACCTCTGCCAGGCGCGCGGGCAGGTTGGCGATGTTCCATTGGTTGGCGGCTTTGAGCGCGGTCAGTTCCTCACGCCAGATGGGCACCGACACCGGCAGGCCTTCCCGTGCACGCAGGGAATAGGCACACGCGGTTGTTGCCCCCCTGGCGTTGCGCAGATAGTCGATGAAGATGCGCCCGATGCGGTTCTTGGGCCCTGAAACAGCGCTGAGGCGGTCCGGAAACAGCTTGGCCAGGTACTCGACGATGGCATGGCTGAAGGCTTTGACCTCGTCCCAACCCGCGCGGCGGGTCAGCGGTACCACCAAGTGTATGCCCTTGCCGCCGCTGGTCTTGATGAACACTTTCAGGCCAAGCTCGTCGAGCAGGGTGAGGGTGAGTTGAGTGGCTTCCAGCATGGCCTTCCAGGGCAGCGCGGGGTCAGGGTCGAGGTCGAGCACGAAGCGGTCGGGCTTGTCGAAGTCCTTGTCAGTGGCATTCCAGCTGTGCAGCTCGAGCATGTTCATCTGCACCGCGCCCAGCAGGGTATCGGCGCGGTTGATGACCATGGCCGCCTGGCCGGCCTGGGCCTTGTCGTATTCGAGCACATTGGGCAGGTGCAGCTGGCTGGCGTTCTTCTGGAAGAAAAGCTCACCGGCCAGGCCATCGGGTGCCCGCACCAATGCCACCGGGCGGTGCTGGATCTGGGGTAGCAACCACTGGCTGACGGCGGCGTAATACTCGGCCACATCGCGCTTGGTCACGCCCGTGGTAGCGTCGATCACCCGGTCAGGGTGGGTAAGGTGCAGGTCCTCCGAAAGTGGCGCTGCTTTGCCGCGTTTGCGGCGGGGCGTTGTGTTGGTGGGCATGGGGCGTTCCAGGTCGATGGCGGTGGCGGGCTTGTCATCGCGCAGGCCATGGAAGACCGAATGGCGCACAATGCCGTCCCGGGTCATCTGGGCATACGCCACTTCAGCCAGCAGCTGCGGCTTCAGCCAGTGCACACCGCGGGCTTCTGCGCCGCTGGGCGGGCGGGCCACGGCGGGCTTGGCAATTTCAAGTGGCTGCAGGCGCGTATGGATGCTGGCCAGGGTGGCAGCCGTGAAGCCGGTACCGACCTTGCCGGCATAGCGCAGCTCGCCATTGTCCGGGTCGTGCAGGGCCAGCAGCAGGGCCCCGAAGCCGCTGCGGCTGCCTTTGGGGTCGGTGTAGCCAACCAGCACGAACTCCTGGCGGCGCTTGCATTTGAGCTTGATCCAGTCCGCGCTGCGGCGGCCGCTGTAGGGGCTGTCTGCACGTTTACCGATCAGCCCTTCGAGTTCCAGGCGGCAGGCGCTGGCCAGCAGGGCGTCGACCGGTTCGTCGAAGTCGGCGGAATATTTGAGTACGTCTGACGCGTCGTGATCGAGGAGGGTTTTCAGCGTTTCGCGGCGATCCTGTAGCGGTGCGTGACGCAGGTCCTGGCCACCCAGAAAGGGCAGGTCGAATACGTAGTAAGTGATGTGCTCGTCCTGCTCGGTGTCGAAGGCGTTCTGTAACGCCTGGAAGTCCGCTGCGCCATTTTCGTCAGCCACTACCATTTCGCCATCCAGCCAGGCCGAATCGATGCCCAGGGCGCGCAATGCTGCGACTTGGCGGGGCATCTTGCTGCTCCAGTCATGGCCGTTGCGGGTGAATAGCCGCACATCGTCGCCGTCGATACGAGCCAGGATGCGATAGCCATCGAACTTGACCTCATAGCGCCAGTCGCCCTGGGGCGGCGTGTCCACCAAGGTGGCCAGCTGTGGCTGCAACTGGTTCGGCAATGCGGCTTGGCGAACCTTGCCGGGGCGCTTGCGCGTAGCCCGCGGCTTGGTGGCGGCTTGCTTGGCTGCCGGCTTGCGGGGGATCAGGGTGCGGTCACTGAGCACACTGTCGGGCTGCGCGTCGACGATGCTGTACTCGGCTTCGCTACGGGCCTGGGCATCGTGGGATTTGACCAGCATCCATTGTTCTTTCTTGCCCGCCAGGTGGGTGCGGAATAGGTGCCACACCCCGGACAGTTTTTCGCCTTGCAAACGAAACTTGAGCTTGCCCTTGGCATAGCCCTCATGGGCGTCGCCCTCCGGCTCCCAGATGCCGCGATCCCAGACGATGACATCGCCAGCCCCGTAGTGGCCTTCAGGGATTTGGCCCTCGAAATCGGCATAGTCCAGCGGGTGGTCCTCGACGTGCACGGCCAGGCGGCGCACGTTCGGGTCCAGCGACGGGCCTTTGGGGATCGCCCAGCTCTTCAACGTACCGTCCAACTCCAGGCGGAAATCATAATGCAGGTGGCTGGCGTCGTGTTTCTGAATGCAGAACTGCAGCGCATGGGCTTTTTTGCCACGGCTGCGTTTGCCACTGGGCTCGGGCGTTGCGTTGAAGTCGCGCTTGCGCGCGTATTCCTGCAGGGGCTTGGCCATGTCCGGCTCCGGGCAAATCGCACTCTGTAGAGGTGGGAGGCGCCGGGCAGGCAGGGAGTTCAAAAAACTCTGAATCTTCGGCCACCCGTTGCAGTCGACCGAATGCAGCCAACTGACGGAGAACGTACAT
This sequence comes from Pseudomonas sp. UBA6699, assembly GCF_002454615.1. Classification (NCBI taxonomy): domain Bacteria; kingdom Pseudomonadati; phylum Pseudomonadota; class Gammaproteobacteria; order Pseudomonadales; family Pseudomonadaceae; genus Pseudomonas; species Pseudomonas sp. UBA6699. Next base: position 35,664 of record NZ_DKJF01000125.1, on the reverse strand, counting down.
GGCCCGAACAGAAGATCCTAAGCCCTACACCCCAACCGAGATCGACGACACCGAGGACCGCATGGGCAGCGTGCACGAACTGGACTTCGATGAGCGCCTTGACGAACGCCAGGGGCGAGTAGGGGACGAGCGCCCGGCGAGCGAGATCGAGCGCGAATTTCCACCAGAGCGTGTTGCCGAAAGCGGCATGACGGGTGGCGAAGCGCTGAGCGACAGCCTGCATGAAGACAACGTCACCTACGACGACCTGAGCCCGGATACGCTGCTGGATGAAACCGGCGCCCGTGACCCCCACGAGCCCGGCGGCGGCGACGGCCCGGCTGACATGGACCTGCGCGAAGTGGATGCCGACGAAATCGGTGGCGGCTTTGGGCTGGATGAAGCCGAACTGGCACGTTCCGCACCGCTTGACGGGAAACCCTGGACCGATGATGTGATCGATGACGAGGAGAGCAGATCATGAACCAGCAACGTTGTGCCTGTACCGACTGTTCCTGCACCGTGGATGCCAATGCCTTGCAGCGTGACGGCAAGGCCTATTGCTGTGAGGCCTGCGCCAACGGCCATAGCCATGGCGAGGGCTGCAGGATGCAAGCCTGCCATTGCAGCGAAAAACCGGACGAAAATGCCGTAGACAATGCGCTGGATGAGACCTTCCCGGCGAGCGATCCGATTTCCCCTTGAGCTCGCCTTGTTGGCGCGGCACCACGCCGCGCCGACGTTAAGCGCGCCTGCCCCGCACTATCAGGTTTGCACCGAATTGTCGCGCTGGCGCATGGCCTTGGCGCGCTTCTCAAGCACCAGATAAGTCACGATCGCAACCACCAGCGGTATCAGGTAATACAGGGTGCGATAGCCCAAGAGCGCGGCTACCAGCGTGCCCTGCGCCATCTGCCCGTGCAGCAGGGCGAGGAACACCGCTTCCAGCACACCCAGGCCCGCCGGGATATGTGCAACCACGCCTGCCACGCAACTGATCAACAGGATCCCGAGGATGGCGGGGTAGAAGGCGTCGCCCGGCAGCAACCAGTAAATCAGCAGCGCCATCAATGCCCAGTTGCTGGCCCCCAGCGCTACCTGGCAGAGCGCAAGGCGCAGGGTTGGCAAAGTGACTTCGTGCTCGCGCCAGCGCCACGTGCGCTTCTTGGCCAGGCCACAGGCCAGCAGATACGCCGCGGTGATTGCCAGCAACAGCACGCCGATCAGGCGCAGCCCTGTGGTGCCCACAGCCCAGTTGCCCGGCAGTTCGACCAGACCCAGGGCGAACACACTGCCGGCCAGCAGCATATAGCCCATCCAGTTGGTGAGCAGGCCCAGCGTCAGAATGCGCGTGATGGTGGGGGTATCGAGCCCCAGGCGCCCATACAGGCGGTAGCGCAAGGCAACCCCGCCGACCCAGGTGGTGAAGTTGAGGTTGAACGCGTAGCACACGAAGGCGACCGGCAGCACTTGCCGGGCGGGCAGCTGATGACCGGTGTAGGCGCGGGCCAGCAGGTCGTAGCTGGCGAACGTCAGGTAACTGCACACCGCAATTGCCAGGCCGATCACCAGCGTTCCAGGCTTGTAGGCGAGCAGCGACTGGCGCACTTCGTTCCAGTCCAGGTTGCGGGCCAATTGATACAACAGAACAGGGATCAGGATCAGGAACGCCACCGTCAATACGCGCTTGGCCCAGGTTTGCCAGGTTTTCCGTGCCATCAGGTATTGCCCTCGTGCAGGTCGCCGGCCGGGGCCTCGACGTCTGGCTGCAGCGAGCGCAGCCGTTGGCGGTGTGCCGGCAACCAGCCGGCGATGCGCGGGAAATGGCGCGCCGCATGGAAGCAGGCGAAGATCAGCGGTGCCCGCCACCAGTAGCCACGGATCATGCGTTCCAGAGTCACCGGCTTGCACTGCTCGTGCGCAAGTGACTGCAGGTGCTCGCCGAGCAGCTGGTTGAAAGCGCGGTCGCGGATGAACAGGTTGGCTTCCAGGTTCAGCGACAGGCTCAGCGGGTCGAGGTTGCTGGAACCCACGGTCGCCCACTCGTCGTCCACCAGCGCCACTTTGCCGTGCAAGGGCCGCTTGCAGTATTCATGAATGACCACGCCATCACGCAGCAGGTAGTTGTACAGCAACCGCGACAGTGCACGGACCCAGCGCATGTCTGGCTGCCCCTGCAAAATCAGGTGCACAGCCACCCCGCGGCGGGCAGCGTTGCGCAACTCGCGCAGCAGCCGGTAGCCGGGGAAGAAGTAGGCATTGGCCACTACGATACGTTCTTTGGCACCGCGAAACGCCTGCAGGTACTGGCTTTCGATGGCTGTCCTGCGCACGCCATTGTCACGCTCTACCAGCACGGCGGTGGTGGACCCGGCGGGCTCGGTCAACGGCCGCACGGCGCTTGGTTCCTGCAGCACCGGCGACATCAGGCGCTTGCTGGCGGCATGCACCTGTGCCACCACTGGGCCGGTTACCTCGACGGCATAGTCCTGCTTGGCCATGGGGCCGAAGTCGCCCAGGTGATCGGCGCTGTAGTTGATGCCGCCAATGAAGGCCCGCTCGCCATCGATGACCACGATCTTGCGGTGCAGGCGCCGGAACAGGTTGGTACGCATGCCCACCAGGCGCGGCTGCGGGTCGAAGGCGTGGAAACTCACGCCGGCATCTGTCATGGCCGCGATGAACGGCGCGGGCAGGTCGCCGGTACCGTAGCCGTCCACCACCACTTCGACACGCACGCCGCGGCGGGCCGCGTCGATCAGCGCCTGCTGCAGTTGTCGACCGACCTTGTCGTCGAAAATGATGAAGGTTTCCAGCAGGATTTCCTCCTGGGCACGGGCCATGGCCTCGAACACACAGGGGTAATAGTGCTCGCCGTTGATCAGCAACTTGATATTGTTGCCCTCTACCCAAGGTCTGTTCACAGGTGAATCTCCGCGGCCAATGGTGCGTGGTCGGAAAGGTGCGACCACGGGTAATTCGACAGTACCTGGGCAGCGCTCGGCATGGCGTTGCGCAGGTAGATGCGGTCAAGGCGCAGCAGCGGCAGACGCGCCGGGAAGCTGCGTGCCGGGGTGCCGAAGCGCTCGCCAAAAGCCTCTACCAGGTGCTCGCCTAACACGGCATCTGCCTTCAGGCGCCAGTCGTTAAAATCGCCGGCGACGATGACCGGCGCTTGCGGCGGCAGGCTGGCCAGCAGGTCGAGCAAGAGTTGGATCTGGCTTTGCCGATGGGCTTCGCGCAGGCCCAGGTGCACACAAATAGCGTGCACCTGATCGTGCCCTGGCACCTCGAGTTGGCAATGCAGCAGGCCGCGTTGTTCCTTGCCTTGCACCGACACATCGAGGTTGTTGAAGCGCTGGATGGGAAATTTGGACAGCAAGGCGTTGCCGTGGTCACCCTGCGGGTACACGGCATTGCGGCCGTAAGCGAACTGGGGCCACATGCTGTCGGCAAGGAATTCATATTGCGGGGTATCAGGCCAGGCCGGGTGGCGCAAGGCATGCTGCTGATGGCTGCCATGCACTTCCTGCAGGAACACCAGGTCTGCGCCGGTGGCACGGACCGCTTCACGCAGCTCAGGCAGGATGAAGCGGCGATTGAAGAAGGTGAACCCCTTGTGCACGTTCAGCGTGAGCACGTTCAAGCGGCGCACGGCGGTGGACTGATCGGTGCTGCGCGGCAAAGCAGTCATGGGTTCGTTCACAAGGCCACCTCCGGCACCACGCCCGGTTCGGTCATCAGTTCGTGGTCCAGCGACAGCTTCTGCAGCAAACGGCGGGCGTCGTAGGGCGCATGGACCTTCTGGTCATTGTCGAAGTAACAGTACACGTCACGCGCCGCGCGCCGAGGTGGCGGCCCCGGCACGATCAGGCGCGCGTCGTCTGCCTGGCCGCCCTGGCTCCAGTGCAGGATGCGCTGTTTCCAGCGGCGTAACGCACGCGCGGTGTAGCCACTGCTATAGAGCTCCACGTCGCCGTGCAGGCGCATGTACACGAAGTCTGCGGTGACATCTTCGGCATGCGGCCACTTGCCGGCACTTTCCGCAACCACCAGCGCAACACGGTGCTTGCGCAGCAGCTTGATGAACGCCTCGCAAAGAAAACTCTCGTGGCGGACCTCCACCGCGTGGCGCAAACGTACATTACCGGTGATTGCAAGGCCGCCACTGTCCCGCAGGCGTTCGGCACAGCCCTGTGCGCATGCGCGCGCAGCTTTGCGGTCACGTGGCAGCAACTGCAGGAACCGGGCAAAACGCTCTTCGTCAAACTTCATGTTCGGTGGGAACTGCCACAGGAACGGCCCCAGCTTGTCGCCTAGCAGTAGCGGGCCAGAGGCGAAGAAGTTGGCCACTGGCTCTTCAACCTCCTTCAGGCGCAGCACATGGGTGATGTAACGTGGCCCCTTAACCGCGAAAACGAAGCCATCCGGCGTTTCATCACGCCAGCGCAGGTAGCGCTCTGGGGTTTGCAAGCTGTAGAACGAGCCGTTTATCTCGATGCTGTTCACGGCCCGCGAGGCGAACGCCAGTTCATCGTCCTGGCGCAGGCCCTTGGGGTAGAAGTCCTTGCGCCAGGGGCCATAGCGCCACCCGGAAATGCCGATGCGGATATCGCTCACGCCGTCGTCCTCATCACCGGTTCCTTGTTCGGTTACTGTGGTATTACGACTGGCGCAGAGGGCCAAGGGTTCACCGCGTGTGATCAACGGGAACGGCCACTGACAGGTTGAACTTTGCCCGCGCAGACGATTCCACCGGGTAAGCGCCCCAGGCGCGCGAGCCCAGGAATTGACCTGCCAACCCTGGAGGCAAGCATGGCCAGACACATCATTCATTTCACCGGGCCGATCAATTCGTCGACCTGTGGCAACCTGATCAATACCTGCTCAAAGGCATTGCAGCAGGGCGCCGAGGTGCTGCAACTGAACATCGCTACCATGGGCGGCGAGTGCAGCTACGGCTTTACCTTGTACAACTTCCTGCGGGCGCTGCCGGTGCCGGTGCATACGCACAACCTGGGCACCGTCGAGTCCATGGGTAATATCCTGTTCCTGGCCGGGGAGTGGCGCACGGCATGCAGCTACAGCAAGTTCCTGTTCCACCCGTTCCACTGGACCTTGCACGGCTCGGTCGACCATTCACGCATGGCCGAATATGCGATGAGCCTGGATTACGACCTGCAGCTGTACGCGCAGATTGTGGCCGAGCGCACAGAAGGTGCGCCCGAGGTGCTGGACGTGCCGCGCTACCTCATGGCGTACCCGCGAATTCTGGGGCCGCAGGAAGCACTGCAAAGCGGCGTGATCCATGCCATCGACGAGATGCCGATTACGCTGGACATGAACCAGTGGAGCGTGCACGCCTGAGGTTCATGCCGGCCGACCATCAGTAAGGCACCGTGCCGATCAAGGTTTCGATGGCCTCCACCAGTTCGTCGTAGCCGACCGGCTTGTTCAGGTGCCGGTCGAAGCCGGACTGGCGTGACTTGTGCTGGTCTGCGCTGGCACCGTAGCCGGTGAGGGCAATGGCCGGGGTGTGGCGCAGATGGGCGTGGCTGCGCAGCGCCTTGATCAAGGCATGGCCATCCATCACCGGCATGCCGATGTCGGAGAGGATGATGTCGAACGCCTCACCGGAGGCCACCTCCAGCGCCTCGCGGGGGCAGCTGAAGGCGCGCACGCTGGCGTTTTCCATTTCCAGCAGCTCTTGCATGATCTCCAATACCTCTACCGAGTCATCCACCAGCAACACGCGCACGCCGTGCAGCCGGCCCTCCCGGGACTGCTCTGCAGGATTGGCGCAAGGCGGCGACTGCACGTTGCACAGGGGCAGGCAAACGGAGAAGGTGCAGCCCAAGCCCAAGCCGGCCGAACTGGCCTGCACGGTGCCGCCCTGGGCTTCGACCAACTGGCGTACCAACGAAAGGCCGATGCCCAGGCCTTCACGGTTCTGATTGGCCAGCTGGGGAGCCTGGCTGAACAGGTCGAAGATGTGCTCCAGGCTGTCGGGGCTCAAGCCTACGCCCTGGTCAATCACCTGCAGGCGTGCCTGTTGATCGTCACGGCTCAACACCAGGCGTATCTCACTGCCTGCCGGGCTGAATTTCAGGGCATTGTTCAGCAGGTTCCAGATGATCTGCTCCAGGCGCGTGACATCGCCTTCGATCATCACTGGCAAGCCGTCGGCAGGCAGCTCCAGGCGCACCAGACAGGGGTGTTGCTCAGCCACCACCACAGCGTGGATGCCGCGCAGGATGGCGCCAAGGTCTACCGGCTCGGTCTTGAGCTTGAGCTTGCCGGTACGGATGCGTGCCACATCCAGCAGGTCATCGATGATCCTGGCCTGGCTGCCAACCGCCTCGCAGATGGTGGCAACGGCCTTGCTGGCGTTGCCGATCTGCTTGATCGAGGGCAGGCGGCGGAGCATTTCCGCATTCAGCTGAATCAGGTTCAGTGGGTGCTTCAGTTCATGCGACATGATGGCGAAGAACTCATCCTTCATGTGGCTGGTGGTTTGCGATTCCGCCAGTTGCTTGCTCAAGCGTTCTTCGCCCAGGCGCACATGCTCTTCGGCAGCGTGGCTGCTGCTGATGTCGATGAAGGTCAGGACGGTGCCGTCGATTTTCTGCTCGCTGGAGCGGTAGGGCAGCAGGCGTGCCAGGTACCAGTGGTCGCGCTGGCCGCCAACTTCCCGCTCGATAACGGCCTCACCCTGGGCCACGGCGCGGGCATCATCAGCCATGGCCGGGTAGTCCAGGCGGTGCGTGATGTCGAGCAATGAGCGGCCGGTATCGACCGGTAAAATGTTGAACAGGTCGGCGGCGCGCGGCGTGAACCAGCGGATATGCAGGTTGCGGTCGACGAACACGGTGGCGATTTCGGTGCAGGCGATCAGGTTGCTCAGGTAGTCGTTGACCTTGTCGGTCTCTTCCACCTTGTTCTTCAACTCGTAGTTGACGGTGAGCAACTCCTCGTTGATGGACTGCAGCTCCTCCTTGCTGGTTTCCAGCTCTTCGCTGGCCGAACGCAGCTCTTCGTTGATTGCCTGCATTTCTTCGTTGGAGGCCGTGAGTTCCTCGCTGGATACCTGCGACTGCTCGATGGTTTCCTGCAGCTGCAGGCGGGTACGCTGGAGTTCACGCTCCAGGTTGTGCAGGACCATGCTGTCGGTCTGGCGGATGACGCCCGGCAGTGGCAGGGAAGGGTCGGGCACCCGCTGCTCGAACACCACCAGCAGGCAATCGCCGTTGTGCACGTCGTCCTTGTAAGGCTGCACGGTGATTTCCACCTGCAACGGCTGTTGGCCATCGCCCAGGTCGACCGGCCGGGAGGTGACCGCTTCGGTGCCTTGGCGCGCCTGGAACAGCGTACTGCGCAGCGCCAGGCGCAGGCTCGGCAGCACCAGGCCGAGCAGATTGCGGCTGGGCTCGCCGCCGCCCAGTTGCAGGAAGCGCCCGACACCCTCGCTCATGTGCAGGATATTGCCGTCCACATCCGCGATCAGGCTGGCCGGCATGCGCAGGGCCAGCGCGCGGTGGTGCAGTTCGGCATAGGAGGGCTTGCGCCCGGGCTTGACCTTGGCCAACGGGTCCAATGGCAGGCTGGCGCCAGTGCTGCCAGGCACCTGCCGCTCGGCGCGGCGCCCGGCATTGCTGACGTCACGGGCGCGGAAGATACGGTTACGCTTGTCCACCGGCGCGAACAGTTCACCCACCACGTCGGCTGACTCGGACGAGCCCAGGAACAGATGGCCGCCAGGGCGCAAGGCAAAGTGGAACATCAACAGGATGTCGCGTTGCACTTCGCGGTCGAGGTAGATCAGCAGGTTGCGGCAGACAATGAGGTCAATTTGCGAAAAGGGTGGGTCCGACAGCAGGTTGTGGCGCGCGAACAACACTTTTTCGCGCACTTCCTTGCGCACCCGGTAATGCTGGTCTTCCTTGACGAAGAACTGGCGCAGCCGGCTGGGCGGCACATCGGTCACGATCGCTTCGGAGTAAAAGCCGGTACGGGCGATGCCGATGGCCCGCTCATCGAGGTCGGTGGCAAACACCTGGACCTTGCGGTTGCGCTGCTCCAGCGCAAGTTGCTCACAGATCAGCATGGCCAGGCTGTAGGCCTCTTCGCCGGTGGAGCAGCCGGCCGACCAGACGCGGATCTCGTCATGGCCGTCGACGGGGTCATGCTCGCTGGCCAGCTGGGGCAGCACGTGCCGCTCCAGGGCCTCGAAGGCTTCGCGGTCGCGGAAGAAGTTGGTCACGCCGATCAGCATGTCTGCCAGCAACGCCGTGGACTCGGCGGGGTTCTGCTCGAGGTAGTGCAAGTAGCCGGCGAGGTTGCTTTGCCCGGTCACGTGCAGGCGGCGTTCAATGCGCCGCAGCACGGTGGCGCGCTTGTAGTGCTGGAAATCGTGCCCCGTGTTGCTGCGCAACTGCAGGAGGATCTCCTCCAGCAGCGGCTCGCTGGCCTGCGCGTCGCCTACGCGGGTGCCCAGCGCCGGGGGCAGGGTGTCATCCTCGATTTCCGGCAACCTGACCTGGCGGGCGTTACGCCACAGCTCCAGCAGCTTTTGTGGCATCTCGGCCACGGGCAGCACCAGGTCGACCATGCCGGTTTCGATGGCAGCCCGGGGCATGCTGTCGTACTGGGCATCGTCCGGGGTCTGAACCAGGGTCACGCCGCCTTGCTCCTTGATCCGCGACAGCCCCACGGCACCGTCGGCGCCGGTGCCCGACAACACCACGCAGAATGCATGGTCCTTGTGCACGTCGGCCAGGTCGCGGAAGAACAGGTCAATGGCCACGTGGTCGCCACGGCGGCGATTGGCGGGGGTCACGCGCAGGTAGCCGTCATTGGTCGAGAGGCGATTGGCCGGGGAGATGACATACACATGGTTACGCTCGATCGGCACCGGCTCGGTGACTTGGCGCACGGGCATCTGCGTGGTGGCCTGGATGATCCGGTCGGCCACGCTCTGATGATCCGGCGACAAGTGCAGCACCACCACGAACGCCATGCCGCAGTCGCTTGGCATATGCCGGAACAGCGTGCAGATGGCCTCCAGGCCACCCGCGGAGGCACCGATGCCCACCACCGGAAAGTCCAAGTGGCTTGGGCTGAGTGCAGGGTTTTGCGGCGCGGCGGGTTGCTTGGGCGAGGACTTCATCGACGGAGCCTTGTACAAGAGCCTTACGGGCGGTGCGTGACTGTGCAGTCACACCTGGATAGTGGGGCGATTATAGGCCGCTACCCTGCAGTTGTGACTGCTGCATGAGCGATAAAGTGCGCCCCGCCTGCAAACGGGGCGCAAATAGTTGGCCTGCACGTGTTTCGGGCCACCGGTCAGCTGCCGTCAAAACGTGTGAGCCAAGCGGGCAATTACAGGTTCGGAATCTGAACATGGCAACCTGGGGTGCGTGCACTGTATGAACGCACAGGTTGTGCGACCGCCTATTCATCGCAAGGAGAAACTACATGGCACAAGATCAGGAAAGTACCCGCCAGCGCGGCGGAACCAAAGAAACCAACCCGGGCAATTTCGCCAACGACCGTGAGCGGGCATCGCGCGCTGGGCACAAAGGCGGCCAGGCGTCGGGCGGCAACTTCGCCAATGATCGCCAGCGGGCATCGGAAGCCGGACGCAAAGGTGGCCGGAACAGCCACGGCACACGCAGCGAGTGAAGGTACTGCGCGAGCGGTAGTGTGCCTGTAGGCGTACACCGCTCGGGCGCCGCCGGTGCCTGTCGATCGATATTTTTTGAATCTTCTGCTGCTGCCCCGATCAATCAGGGTGTCATCCACGGAGAAGAGGAGGCCCCTGCGATGCCTGCCCCACAGCTGTTCATCATCGATTACCAACTGCATGGTCAGCCGCGCAGTTTCATCATTCGCCTGGACCGCCTGGACAATGCCGAAGCCTGGCATTGGGCAAGTTGCGATGCGGGCATTGGGATCATCCCCAAATTCGGGCGGGAAAAGATCAGGAAGGTCAGCCGCCCGATGGCTGAACGGTATGGGATTACTGCGGTGAGCTGGCGCCTGTCGGGGAGCAAACCGAATCAGTCGGTGGGCGACCCTGCGGCCATTGTCTAGCGGTAGCGCAGGGGCTGCTGCGGTTCCCTCCGCCCCCAGATGGCCCCAGTTCCGAGTACCGATTTGCTGAGAAATGAGGGGAGCGGCCTGCAGCCGCTCCCCTCGCATGCTTCTGACAACTTTCGCGTTACAGCACCTTGTCGAGTGTGATCGGGAACTCCCTCACGCGTTTGCCGGTTGCGTGGTAGATGGCGTTCGCCACTGCGGCAGCCACGCCGACCACGCCGATTTCGCCCACACCCTTGGACCCCAGCTCATTGACGACATCGTCGTGCTCTTCAACAAAGAACACGTCGATATCACCACAGTCCGCGTTCACCGGGATGTGGTACTCCGCAAGGTTGTGATTGACGATGCGACCCAGGCCATGGTCGGTCAAGGCCTCTTCATGCAGTGCCATGCCGATACCCCATACCACGCCGCCCAGGATCTGGCTGCGGGCCGTTTTCGGGTTGACCACGCGGCCCGCCGCCACGGCGCTGACCACTCGGGTGACCTTGATCATGCCAAGGTCTTCGTCGACCTGGACTTCGACGAACACCGCCGAGTGGGTCGCCGTGGAAAACGGTTGGCGCCTTGCACCAGGCTCAGCGTCGATTTGCACTTCGAACTGCGCGCCGGGGGCACTGGCGACGATATCTGCCAAGGCCACGCGAAAACTACCCGCGTGCAGGTAACCATCCGCGAAGACGATGTCCTCCCGCGCTGCGCTCGCCACTTGCGGATGCACCTTGCGGGCATGCTCCAGCACCTTGGTACGCAACACCTGGCAAGCCTGGCGCACGGCCGAGCCAACCGACGATACCGTGAACGACCCGCCCTGCAGGGGCGCGGTGGGCAGGGACGAGTCACCTAGCACGAAGGTGACATCCTCCACGCTGACGCCCGCAGCGTCGGCTGCAATCTGGGTCATGACGGTGTAGGTGCCGGTGCCGATATCGGTGGTGGCGCTGCTGACGGTGAGGTGGCCTTGGGCATCCAGGCGCGCTTTCGCGCTGGCCTTCATTTGCATGGCCTCCCAGACGCCGCCCGCCATTCCCCAACCGACCAACTGGTTGCCAGTGCGCATGCTGCGCGGTTGCGGGTTGCGGTGCTGCCAACCGAAACGCTCACTGCCTTGCTGGTAGCACGCCAGCAGTTCCTTGCTGGAGTAGGGCTTGCCCTCGTTGCCGTTGTTGGCGGCAAAATTACGCCGGCGCAGCTCTACCGGGTCGATATCAGCGGCACAGGCAAGCTCATCCATCGCGCACTCAAGCGCGACCACGCCTGAACCGGCCCCAGGGGCACGCATGTCCAGGGGCGTGTACACATCCAGCGAGGCCAGGCGGTAGTTGAGTTCAACGTTGTCGCACTGGTAGAGCATGCCGCTCCATTCCACCAGGTGCTCGGTGAAGTCTTCGAAGCGCGAGGTCTGCCCCAGCCCATCGTGACCGACCGCCAGCAAGCGCCCATCTGCAGCCGCCCCCAGGCGCAAACGCTGCTCGGTGCGGGGCCGGTAGCCGAACGTGAACATTTGCTGGCGCGTCAGGGTGACGCGCACAGAGCGCTGAAGATGCAGCGCCGCCATCACTGCCAGGGGCAGCTGGTACTGCGGGCGCAGGCCCGAGCCGAAGGCACCGCCGACGAAGGCTGCGTGCACACGGATCTGGGCCTTGGGCAGGCCGAACACCTTGTGCAGGTAGTCCTGGCAGTTCTGCGTGCCTTGGGTCTTGTCATGAATTTCCAGGCTGCCGTCGGGCTTGTAGTGCACGGTGGAGGCGTGGGGCTCCATCGGGTTGTGGTGCTCGTTGGCAGTCAGGTAGGTAGCATCGACCTGCACGGGTGCCCCAGCGAAACTGCCAGCGAAGTCGCCACGCGGGGCCGGTGTTTCTGCCGGCGCCACATGCGACGCCTTGGTAGCGCCCAGGTCTGTCTCGTGAGGTTCCTCTGCGTATTCGATCCGGATCAATGAGCCTGCATACCGGGCCACCTCCAGGGTGTGCGCCACCACCAGCGCCAGGGGTTGCCCGCTATACAGCACTCGATCGTTGAACAGGGGCCGAAAGGGCGCGCCCTCAGCTGCATCGGCGTCGCTGTAGTCATCGTCATAACTGGAAATATGCGGACGGTGCCCATGGTCGAGCACCGCGACAACGCCGGGTACGCCCAGCGCCTCGCTAGCGTCGATGCGCAGTACACGGCCGCGGGCGATGGTACTGGACACCACGCTGCCATGGAGCAGGCCGTCTTTTGGGTATTCGCCCGCATAGCGTGCCTGGCCGGTGACTTTAGCCACGCCATCCACGCGATCCAGAGGGGTACCGACTACCGATTTGTTGTTGACCATGGTCATGCCCCCACACCAGCGGCACGGTGCGCCGCGTCAGTCAATGCACGCACGATTGCACGCTGCGCCAGTGTTACTTTGAAACCGTTGTGGCTCAGCGGCTGTGCGCCTTGGAGCAGCGCCTGTGCGGCGTTATCGAACAGCGCCTCGGAAGGCACCTGGCCAACCAGCAGGCTTTCCACCGCCGGGTCGCGCCATGGTTTGTGCGCTACACCGCCCAGCGCCAGGCGGGCGTGCTGAATCACATCGCCATCCAAGCGCAAGGCCGCAGCGACCGACACCAGCGCAAACGCGTAGGAGGCTCGGTCTCGAATTTTCAGGTAGCGGTAATGCTGTTCGAACAGCGGTGGCGGCAGCTCTACGGCCGTTACCAGTTCATCGGCTGCCAGCTGGTTATCACGCTCCGGATTGTTCTCCGGCAGGCGATGGAAATCTGCGAACGGGATCTGGCGTTTACCAGCCGGTCCCTCTACGTGCACCACGGCTTCGAGTGCTGCCAGTGCTACGCACATGTCGGACGGATGAGTGGCCACACAGGCTTCACTGGCGCCAAGAATGGCGTGTATGCGGTTGCGGCCGCTACGAGCAGGGCATCCGCTGCCGGGTTCACGTTTGTTGCAGGGGGTGCCGGTATCGTAGAAGTAGTAACAGCGTGTGCGCTGGAGCAAGTTGCCGCCGGTACTGGCCATGTTTCTCAACTGCGGTGAAGCGCCCGCCAGGATAGCCTGTGACAGCAACGGGTATTGTTGCTCGATCATCGGGTGCCAGGCCAGGTCGGCATTGCTGACCAGGGCACCGATCATGACGCCACCGTTGGCAGTGGGGTGCAGCCCATCCAGCGCCAAGCCTGAAATATCGATCAGGCGCTCGGGGCGGACCACGTTTTCCTTCATCAGGTCGACCAGGTTGGTGCCCCCGGCAATAAAGCGCGCGCTGTCGCCAGCCAGGCTCACGGCTTCGCTGACTGACGCAGGCTTGTGGTAGCTGAAGGGCATCATGGCTTCGCCCCCCGTTGTGGTTGATCCGGGTGTGCCATCAGCGGCTGGGCTTCTTCGATTGCTGCGACGATGTTGCCATAGGCGCCACAGCGGCAAAGGTTGCCGCTCATCTGCTCGCGAATGGCCTCGCGGCAGTCGGCACGTCCTTCACCCACAAGCCCGACGGCAGAGCAGATCTGCCCAGGTGTGCAGTACCCGCACTGAAACGCATCGTGGGTGATGAAAGCCCGTTGCATAGGGTGCAGCACGTCGCCGCTGGCCAGCCCCTCGATGGTCACCAAGTCTGCGCCGTCGCACATGATGGCCAGGGTCAGGCAAGCATTGACGCGCTTGCCGTCGCGCAACACCGTGCAGGCGCCACATTGGCCGTGGTCGCAGCCTTTTTTGGTACCTACCAGGTCCAGCTGTTCACGCAACAGGTCGAGCAGGGTGGTCCACGGGTGGACTGCCAGTGTTCGGGGCTGACCATTGAGGGTCAGGCAGATGGGGTGTTCTGCAGCCCCATTGGAAGAGAGCGCGCTCATGGAAGGTCCTCACGGTCAGGGTTCACGCAGTTGGCTGCGTCTTTGTTGTGCGACCCGGGAGGTTGCGAAAACGTTCCACCGGTTTGCCAGGCGTGGAAAGGTGGTTGCGGGCATGGCGGGACGGCGTGCAGGCGTTATGGTAGTGAGGCGCGGGACTGAGAGCGAGGCTCACGGCTGCTGGCCGGTAGCCAAGAAGGGATGAGCGGGCGAGGGCACGAACCGTGGCTGACGTATTTGCGGGGAAGGGCCGGTATATTACGAACTACAACGTTAACTCAACTAAATGGATATTTAGCGTAGTTATTCCTTGAATTCATATAATAGGGGCAGGGTAGCTCATCTGTTGAGCTATGGGTAGCTCATCCTTGTTCGCTATCTTCCAAATTTGTACGGTATCTTTCGAGGTCACGCATAATCCGCACGTGTAATCGGTAACAATCCCCATAAATCAAAGGCTCCAGCCATCTGCGACGGCCATTCAAAGGAGTATGCAATGGGTCATTTTCCAAGCTGGATGCTTCACAGCGCTCACAATTATCTGAAAGCTGCTGAGGTTTTGGACGCACAGAACCTGCCGCACGTTGCCCAGGTCAATGCGGCGATTGGGATGGAAATCCTGCTCAAGAGCTTCATTTCTGTGCCTGACCAGCATCAAGGTACATCCGGAGAGACCTACAAGCTCGACGCCGCGGCGTTGGCATCAGCTCATCAGCATCTGCAATGCGCTGACAAAACCAGTCGTAAAACCCCTGACAAGCACGACTTGTTGACGTTGTTCCATGCGATTCCCGAAGCGATTCGTCGCAGCTTGGCCCTGGACGGCCAGGAAGATTCCTTCGAGCGGTACCGCGATGTGTTCACCAATAGCCGGTATCCGTATGAGTCGAGCAGTTGGAAATTTTCCGATCCGGTGCTGATGAGGTTGCTGAGGTGGACTTTGGCCAACGCGGTTGGCTACTACAAGGAGCGAGGCTCGCAGGATCCGTTCGTGCTGGGTTACATCGCTGAGGTCCAAGCTCGATCTGCAGCGCAGTGATCGAGGCCGGGGGGGCTGGCTTCATATCTGCCCACCCACGGCCCCGGCAGCTTCATACGAAGTTGCGCATAATGACAGGGCCTTATGTTGAGCGGCGTCCGGATAATGCCACCGGCTCCGGACGTCGCTTAATATAGGGTCCATTATGCGTATCCAACTCTCGCTGTCTGATCGTGCCGTGCGCGATGCCAAGGCCTACATGGCCAACCCCGATCCCGAACATGCCGTCGAGTCTCTGATTGATTCGTATGGCGTCCTGGTTGCCGACATTCGCAAGCTGCGCTCCAGGGTTCGCCAGCTCGATGATGAGTCCGCCGAGATTGATGACCTGGTGGCCAAGCTGAGATCGGTCGCCGCGCTGATCCAGGATCTTTGACGAACCATGACAATTGAGGGGCCGACCTCGACATATGAGGGGCGGCTTTGACATTTGAGGGGCCGGAGCTGAGTACCTGGTTGAGATCAGGAGCGCCGCGACCGTCTCAGCCAGGTGCTCAGGTGCGGCGGACAAGCGCAGCGCGTCAGTTTTCACGCTGTTTTGCCGGCTTTCCTTTGGCGTCCAACCGCTTTTGATCGAGCTGCAGCACCGTTTCCAGGGCTAATCCGATCATGACATTTGAGGGGCAGGGCTCCAGGTGATTCGCCTGCCGGCCGCCGAAGGCGGTGGGGGTTCTGTTACACCCCCACTTTGGTATGGAGTTCCATACTTTCGGATCGCTCAGTCTTTCCGTGGCTTGCCACGGTTCTTACCCCTGCACACCTATGCGCTTGCTGCCTTCATTGCGCTCACCCTTCATGTACTCTTCCATTTCCATACCCTGAAGGATCGAGCTAATCACGTTGAGAGCTATAGGTTTGTGGGTTTCGTTGAGGCTTCTGAACCGTCGAAGCAGGCCCAACATCTGTATCTCTAGCCCTCGCTCCTCGTCGCTGAGCAAGATCTCATCGGTGGTACATCTGAAGTACTTCGCCAGCGCTATGACTTTGTCAGGTGGTGGCAGGTTTTTGCCCTTTTCCCAGCTTGCAACCGTGTTTTCTGCTACTCCAACAGCTTCCGCCACGATTTTCTGCGAAACCTTACTGACTGCCCGCTTATTTCTGATGTTCTCACCGATGCTCATCGCCGCTTCATCTGAATGCCCATGATTTATTGACTATATCTCCTGTTTTTTTATACAGCTAATACGTGTATTGGTGTCAGCCACGACGTATCTCTTGCAAAGAGCCTAACACATGACGTAGCCTTACCTTCGTCGTGTATTGGGTTGACAGGGATTTGGGATGTTCATCGACTGGCTTAGCATTTCACAGGAGCATCCCCATGATCTGCCCAACCTCGGCGGTGTGAAGTTTTTGACCATTGATGAGGAAACCGGCGACGTCATTTCCTCTAAACGTCCAAAGCACAAGCACCGTGAGAGCTTTTCTACGTCTATCGATATCCATATTTCAGGTCGTCGCATTCGCGTCGATGGCAACCCAAGCAGAGTAGGGCGGCTAGACAACCTGTTTGGATTTTCTACGATCGAGCAATGTGTTGCGGTTTTTAACAAGATTCTGAGTGAGTACGGTCTCCCACCGTTTACAAAATGTACAGAGGTACTCCTGCGCGATGGTGTTTCCGGTGCAAAAGCAGGTGATCTCGTCGCCGACGGAGCTGTAATTCAACGTATCGACTTGACCACTAATTTTTCAGTTGGCCAGGGTAATGTAAGGCCATATTTACGCGCAGTTTCAAGTCAGCGAATCGGACACTCGATTGGCTTTTTATATCCGAATGGTCGCACAGTAGTGTGGACTCCCGAAGGTGGTGGCCAGGGCGGTCGTCTCCAATATCGAAAGGCATATGAAAAAGCTGCTGAGTTGATCAAGCTTCTTCGCCGTATCAAGCGTCAATTCGGAGAAGACTCCGATGAGTATCGTTACGTAGTAAAGGTTCGTGAGTATTGCCTTTCCGAAGGCATTGTCCGTATGGAACAAGAATTAAAATCTGAATATTTGAAGCGTGAAGGGCTGGCCTACTGGGGCCTTTTTAGAGAAGCCCGCTTTATTGACATACATAATGAATTCCTTGCTCTGGATGAAAACTTGCAGGTGACCGCTATGGACATGATGACTATTGCCGACCAGCTGTTTGAAGGCGGCCACTGTAAAAGTCGGCAAGCCGCTAACGCCACTGCAGCCTGTGCTCATTTATGGATGTCTGGCCATGAATTGGATTTCAAAAAGTCTCAAACCAAAATTTATGCTGCGCGGCTGAAGAAAATTGGCATCGTTATACGGAATGCTTGTGACACCACTCGATTCTCACCTGTGGTTGTTCGTCAGTCTCGTGAGGTTGTGAAATCGTCTGTACTTATTCCGTCCTGGTATCGTCGTCCTAATCATTTGCAGATTGCCGCATGAAGACGTTTTCAGTTGATCATACGCAGCTATCACCTAATCAACGTCGAATGCTGGATCAGCAGAGGCTTGTTCGCTCAATGTTGAATCCGGTATTGGCTGATCAAGTTGCTCAAACCATTGCAGCACTTGAAGTTCGAAAAGAGCAGGGCGCACAACCTGAAAAACAGTGGGTCACTGTCAGCGATACTCGGGGCACTATTTCAATTGCTGAATGGATGGGATTTTAGCTATGACACAAGCATACACTGCTGGCTTTGCTCTTTCTGTCTTTGGTCGGATATTTCCAAACAAGGAACAGGGGATTTTTATTGACTTTCTGAAAACCCAACCCCGCAAGCAGTAATTTCGTATTCAGAGTGGATGAGCTATTGATGAATGAATATGAATTTTCATTGGCCATGCTTGGCCTAGGTATTGCCTGCACTCCGTTTATGTTGTTTTTGCTTCGCTATATAGAAGACACGTTCGAATAAGTCAAACGCCCACCAGGGCACAGTTTAAGCCGACCATTAGTTGTCGGCTGCCAATAGAGCAGAAGAGGGCACTCATGTCTAACCCAAATACTATCGTTGTTGAAGTCACTGGTCAGTACCGCACCGGCACCGCTGCTAAAAGCGGGAAGCCGTATTGCATGTATACGGCCTTTGTCCATTTGCCGAACATTCCTTATCCGCAGATGGCTGATTTCTACGCTGAGCTGCCTAACCAGGTGCCCCAGCCTGGTACTTATGAATGTGATGTTATTGCGAGCGTTCGGGATTCCCGCCTGAGCTTTGAGGTCGATCCTCGCCAAGGCCGTCGCGTAAGTACTCCACAGGCTAAGACTGCGTAATGCCCGGTTTATTGCATTGCCCTGGTGATCTGATCATGCAGAGCGGTGCATCACCAATGTGCTCGGCTGATTGGTTGGTTGTTCCATATACTCCGCCATTTGACCCTTCACAGCTTGATCCAGTCATTTTGGGCCAAGCATTCGGCGCTGGATTTACCTTAGTTGCAACCTTTATGGTCTTCTCTATGGGTATTCGAGCGTTTCTAAATTTCATCAAAACGAGTTGAGGCTTATATGCTTAAGAAAATCGGTAAAAAAAGTGTCGCCGCTGTCTTCTTCACCGCTGTTGTTTCGGCAAATGCTTTTGCTGCGGGTGAGGCCTGGGACTATTCTTCGCTCACCTCAGGCATCGACTTTTCTTCCATCAGCGTCGGTGTTCTTGCCGTAGCGGCGTTGCTCGCTTCTGTTTATGCCGGTATCAAAGGCGCTAAAATCGTTCTTTCCTTCGTTCGCGGCCAATAACTGCTTTGCAATAAAAGGGCTCATCGCGAGCCCTTTTTTTATTTCCGAGCACTGACTTATGGATCAACTTTACTACTTCGCAATGTTTGTTATTGGCTCAGGCTGTGCTTTTGCCGTTTTCTGGGGGTGGTAATCGTGAGAAAAATAGTTCTTTATGCTTTATTTGCGCTTTGCGCTCCATTTATTTTTTCAGCTACTGCCCATGCTAATCAGGAGTATTGGGCTTGTTACAACGGCACCAGCGCTCCTAATCCAGCTTATGAAACTTGCAGGAGCAACGGTTATAGTTATCAAAATCCTGATGATGCGGCATTGCAATACACATATGCCTATCGTAGCTGGATGATGAACCTCTATGGATCTAATTTTCTTTCTTGGGAAGCAGAGAGCATCAATTGCCAGCCCGCCGGGCTTCCTTTTTACTACGTATATACCTGCACATTTAAATCAACGTTAAAGGTTTTCGAGAATGGCAAGCTAAAAACCATTTACGAGGGGCAAGATGATTTTGCTTGGGTGTCCCGCCCTTTTAGTTGTGAGGTAAACCAAGTTTTCAAGGGTTTACCTTCTTCCGTCATAACATCACAGGAAGGGAAGCGCATTGTTCTTTCTAGGGCTCCCGGTGAAAATGTTTGCAGTAACAGTTGTGACTATACCGCTGGCCGTAGTGAAAAATGCTACATGAGTATTGGTTCGGACAACGAAGGTTTCTGTAATTACCATTATTCGCTCACTTTCGATGCCGCTGGCCATGAAATAGCTTGCACAACTGATCCTTCCATTGTTCCCGGCGAAGTAGGTGATGAACTTACTGATGCTTGTCCTGAAGGATATGAGTTTGCCAACGGCAGTAAGCAGTGCACTCCCATCCCTACTGATCCTGGTAGTGGTGGCGGCACTGGCGGTTCTGGCGGTGGTTCCGGGGGGGGTGGAGGCTCTGGCGGTGGATCAGGTGATGGTGGCTCTGGTGGTGGTACCGGTGGTGATGGTGGCTCTGGCGGTGGTACCGGTGGTGATGGTGGCTCTGGTGGTGGTACCGGTGGTGATGGTGGCTCTGGCGGTGGTACCGGTGGTGGTGGTGGCTCTGGTGGCGGCTCAGGTAGTGGATCCGGTGGTGGTGGCACTGGCGGCGGCTCAGGTGGTGATGGCAGTACCGACGGCGGTTCCAGTAACGAGACATTTACCTCACCTGGCCCCCTTGATCTATCTAGTGCAGTTGCCGGTCGTGACTTACAAACGAGGTCTCAAATTGTTGAGATGAAGCAAAAGATGATGGACTCTAATACCTATGCCGCTGCAAAAACTTCTTTTGATGGATCTTCGCATGCTTCCGCTGTGTGTCCTGTAGGCTCCGTCAATCTCTTTTCACAAGAAATTGTTTTTGACAGTCATTGCAAATTGTTTGATTTGATTGCGCCTATTTTGAAGGCCGTATTTCTTGCTATTTGGTCTTTGGTTGCAGTTCGCATCATTCTTTCTGCTTGAGGTATTCTATGCTCTCTGCACTTGCTAGCTGGCTAAAATCTATTATTGAGCAAATTGCAACCTGGGTGATTGATCTGATATTCATGCTTTTTAGCTGGCTATGGGGTGCGCTTTTGTTTTTGCTAGACTCACTAGGTCTGGCTGAGCAAATTCATAATTCCGCCGCAGCTTTCGAAGCAATACCAGACTCTGTGTGGTACTTCATGAATATGTTTCAGATTCAATTCGGCCTAGGCGCTATCCTTGTTGCTTACGTGATTCGCTTCATGATTCGCCGTTTGCCGGTGATAGGATAATGGCAGTCCATGCATATGTTGGCAAACCAGGCCACGGCAAAAGCTACGGCGTTGTTGAGCGGGTAGTCATTCCTTCTTTGAAACAGGGCAGGCATGTCGTAACTAACATTCCGTTAAATGCGGATGATCTTCTTGCAGATTTTGGTGGAACTATTCAACAACTACCCGCTGACTGGTTTGATCTTCCAGATCTTTCTGACTACGTTCTTCCTGGGTGCGTTCTTATAATTGATGAGGCGTGGCGTCGCTGGCCTCAGGGCCAGAAAGCCAATCAGGCCAATCCATGGGATAAAACGTTGCTCGCTGAGCATCGTCATATGGTGGACGCCAAGAACAACTCTATGCGAATTGTAATTGTCACTCAGGACCTTTCTCAGATTCCGAGCTGGGCAAGAACACTTATCGAAACAACTTTTCGAGTCGTTAAGCTTTCTAAGAATGTTTATAGGGTTGATGTTTATTCAGGTGTTGTAACTGGTGATAAACCCCCGGCATCAAGAAGAGTTCGTCAGTTTCCAGGTCGTTTTGATAAGTCAGTTCAAGCTTATTATCAGTCTGCAACGCATTCTGCCACTGGCACCGTAGGCGATGAATCTGTTGCAGATAATAGTGCATCCTTCCTGCGCTCTTATGGCTTATGGTTCTTGGTTGGCGTTGTTGTGATTGGTCTTTTCTTTGGCATCATGGGTGTAAAAAGCTTTTTCAGTAAACCGGACGAAAAAAACAATCGAGACTTGCATCATGTAAATATTTCACATCAACCCCCTGCGCCTAAACCAGCTCCAGTCGCTCCGCAAATTAATTATTCCGAGGCTTGGCGCTTAACTGGTTTCATCCATCCATCGGAGCCAGATCCGAATGCTAAGGTTGATCTCTCAGTCGCTGTTCTTGTTGATGCCTCGGGTCGAACTCGTTATGTCGCGTTTTCTAGATGTCGTTTTTTCTCTGACTTTAAAGAGGCGTACTGCGATATAGACGGTGAGCGTGTCACCACTTGGACGCCGCGAAAAACCTCTTTCAGTATGCCGCCTATCATCGGGGGCTTAGGCGGTGGGACTGCTCAGCGTAGCGTAAGCAGTCCATCCGGCTAAGCCATCATCTTCGCTGCATCTAAATATTGATTAGAGCCGCATCCTGTCGTCGGCGTAAATAATGGGGTAGGGGGTTTGTATGTCTTATTTGCATCGCTTTATTGCTATTTTTTGTTTTTCGGTAGTTCTCTCATCAGTGCATGCGGACGACCTTCCTCAGCCATTGTCGTTCGACTTTCAGACAATTCAGGTTTCTGACGCTCTCCAGGTGCTGGCAGATTATCGTGGCTTGAATCTTGTCCTGGGCGATGGAGTGTCCGGTTCGCTTTCTATGCGGATGAAGGACGTTACCTGGGATGAAGCCATTGAGTTTGTCACTGGTCCTCGCGGGCTTCTTTATACGGTGGAAGGCAAATTTCTTCATGTCAGCCGATATCAATCACCAGGTGGCAAGCAGGATAGTTATGGTCCTTTTTCCTCACCACCTGGTGTTCCGTCAGCTTCTGCCATCCCTTCATATAAGGTTTCAGTTTTGAAGGTTCGTAATATTCCTTCCTCGGATGCAATCAAGGCATTCCCACTTGATCCTGGTGAAAGCTTGAACGCTGAGGAAGGTTCTTCAGTTGTTGTTGCTCGTATGAGTGATGAACGCTTGGTTGATTTGCGCACTTACTTGGATGCGGTCGATTATTCACGCAAGCAGGTAATGATTGAGGCTCGAATTGTTGAAGTTGACCGTTCTTACACCAAGAATCTCGGTGTTAAGTGGTCAGGTTCTGTTGGCAGCGGTGCCGGCACATTGACTGGTATCGTGCCGCTGGGTTTGACGCCGGCTGCGATTGCTGGATTTGGCATTACGTCCAGGTCGTTCAATTTGGATGCTGAGCTCGATGCTATGGAACAGGCCGGCAAAGGTCGTGTGATTTCCAGCCCGCGCGTGATCACCAGCGATCGCCACCAGGCCAAGATAATCAAAGGTTCTCAGGTCCCATATCAGCAGTCAGCTGGTGACGGTGCAACGTCCATTTCCTTTAAGCAGGCAGCGCTGTCGCTCGATGTTACGCCGCTTGTGAATGATTCTGGCGTGCTCCTGGACGTGATCTTGTCGAAGGACGAGCCGGATTATTCGAAGGCCATGAGCGGCGTGCCGCCGATCAATACAACGTCGCTGACATCGCGTGTGTTCTCAGGCTTCGGGAAGACGGTTGCCTTGGGAGGTGTTTATTCGGATGCTGACAGCATCGTCGTGCGCAGCGTGCCGTTCTTTGGGCAGATCCCGGGCTTGAAATGGTTGTTCAACAGCACGTCGACGGTGAAGACGCAGACCGAGCTGGTTTTGTTCCTGACGCCGCGGCTGGTCGATGCTGACATATAACTATTCTAAATAGTAATTTAGCGTAGTTAGACGATTTAGTGCTGAAATGTAGGGTACACCGCCCCGTGGGAAAAATCCAAGGATGCGCATAATGCATATTATGTTAAATGTGATGCTGCGTCATAAGCGTTATGTGTCCAATCCCACATACCTCCGGTCATGAGGCTATCGCTAAATGAGGCGACTCATCATTAGTCATGCTTAACCCATTGATCTGATTGAATAAAATCGACCATTAAGGCAATGCCCTGCGAATTAAAGCGACATCTGTGCTGCTCAGCCTCATCATCTGAAGCCAAAGTGCCCAATTTTTTGAGTCAGACATCGATTCCTAAACCTTTTAGCGTTGGCAATTAATGAGGAGTTTTTCCCACTCTTCGGAGTAAGCGTCGTGAATCGACGAAAAATCCTCCCTTCAGAATGCAAGATTGAGGCGACTCTCCCGCGCTCGTGCAACAGATTGAGGCGACTTTCCCAGGTTTTGGAATCAATAAGGCGACTTTCCCACGCCTTGGAAGTAATGAGGCGACTTTCCACCAGCACCGCTGCTGCGTTCAAGTATGGCTTTAAGGATGTTTGTGCAGCTTTTATATCAGTTAGGGAGTATAGGGAAGTATCCAAATTTAAGAGCGCTTGATGAGCGCATTTGCCTGAACCTGAAGGAGCGCGCAAGACATCTGTCATTGATCCAGTCACGGCACTCTCATGTTGCGCCTAGCTAGGCTTGTCGTTACCATCAGTCATTCGACGCTTTTTCTTCGCAAAAGGTTGAAACTTCCGATTACTGTCATAACTGGAAGTCTATTGTATTCAAAATTCTGGCTGGTACTTCATGGCGCGCGCACCCCAACCCTTGTTCGAAACCCACGATAACTTCATCGAGCAGGACTTCAGTTTGCACGGCTCACCGCTGGCCTGCGTCGGCGCCTTTCTGGGCGAGTGTAACGCCGCACTGGAGGCTGACCGCGGCTACGCCGCGGTACGTTCGTTTCTGCGCGCCTTTTCCGACAACGCCCAGACGTTCAACTCGTACCGCAGTCATACCGAGCGCTTACTGCTGTGGGCGCTGCTGGTCCAAGGCAAACCGCTGAATCAACTCAAACGCCAGGATGCCCAAGACTATCTGAACTTCTGTCGAAACCCGCCAGATGACTGGATGGGTCCGGTGACCCGCAGCCGGTTCGTCAGTAACCCGCACGCGCTCGATGCCCGCGAGGCCTACATCCCCAACCCCAAATGGCATCCGTTTAATAGCAAGTCCCGCAAAGTGATCGCTGCAGAAACTCCCAGCACCCCGGAGTATCATGCTGCGAATGGCACGTTGAATCAGGTGTATACGGTCTGCAGTCGCTTCTATGAGTTTCTTGTTGAAGATGGCTTTGCTCAGACGAACCCCTTTCGGCTCCTTAAAAAAGGCAATCGATTCTCCACGGAAGCGCTGGGAGTTACTTCTTCGCGGGCACTTACGCCGTTGCAGTGGGACTTTGTGCTGGATACCGTTGAAGCAATGGCGAACGCCGAACCGGAGCGGCATGAGCGAACATTATTTATTGTTGCTACGCTGTTCGCCATGTACCTGCGGGTTTCAGATCTCTCCGGTCGTAAAAACTGGAAACCCACAATGGGTGACTTCCGCTT
Organism: Pseudomonas sp. UBA6699; assembly: GCF_002454615.1. Taxonomy (NCBI): domain Bacteria; kingdom Pseudomonadati; phylum Pseudomonadota; class Gammaproteobacteria; order Pseudomonadales; family Pseudomonadaceae; genus Pseudomonas; species Pseudomonas sp. UBA6699. Next base: position 11,184 of record NZ_DKJF01000125.1, on the reverse strand, counting down.
GGATGATGAAGGCAATTGGTGGTACTTCGCGGTGGGTAAAGGCAACAAGGCGGCGAAGATTGCCGTGCGGGATATCTACGTAGAGCGCTATTTGAAACGTTATCGGCGATTCCTGGGACTTCCCGAGTTACCTCATCCAGGAGAAACTACGCCTCTGATCACGACGCTCAACGGCCGCGCCGGTTTGTCTGATCGACAGATCCGCGCCCTCCTCCAAACCGTGTTTGATAAAGCCGTAGAGAAGATGCGCAGCGAAGGCCGCGCGAACCACGAGATGGAAAGTCTGCGCTGTGCGTCTGCGCACTGGCTACGTCACACCTCGGCCACCTTTGACGCGCCGCTGCGAAATCCTAAGGACCTGCAGGAAGACTTGCGTCACAGCAACCTCAGTACGACCCAGAACACCTATTATCACTCGCATGATCAGGAGCGCGCACATTCGGTCAAGCGCATTGGCATGCGTGACCGCGGTTGAACTCGAATCACTTGGTCGCCGATCGCCAGCCTGCCCTCCAACATGGCACGAATCCATTTTCTAGGAATTCACAGTGAAAATTACCGGGCTGGTCGAGATTGAGTGCATAACCGATATCATGTGTGACGTCTGCGGGAATTCTACGCGCCTGGCTGCGGGCATTTATCAGTATGGAACCCTACAAGCCCACTGGGGGTATGGCAGCGAACACGACGGCCAGCGATTCGAGGTACACCTCTGTGAGCACTGCTTTTTCCAGACCCTGGCGTACGTGAAGCAAGAGCGACGTGTTCAACAGCTGTTCAGTGATGAGCCGAAGGCTGAGAGCGGTGATTTGGGCTTGGTCGCCCAGGACGACTACTTCCAGGACGCGGGCCGCCGTTGACTGGTCGACCATTAGTCAGCCGGTGGATCCGAATTAGTGGTGGTCTATCTCTCAGCGGGCAGCTCAGAACTGGCTGCTGGCATCCCCTACCCCCTAATTCTTAAGGAGGGTCTCGCAGATGAGCGAAATTCGAAAGGCGAGGAATGTTGCCGGTCGAGAGGCGATTTTCCAGTCCAAGGCACAATCCAGAGTCATGGCCAGCGGAGATTGGCTGACCTGGCCTGAGCTAAATGCGCTGCTGCCGGAGTTAGCAGAGCAACTCAGCGCCGGCGCTCCTGGCCGGTATTTAGACGGTGCAATCTTCTCTATCAACTACGAGGGCGTGGAGTACTTTCCACGTTTTGCCATCGATGCATGCGCCTTGGCCATTGCGGCCCGGGGAATACAGCGCGTCATCGCTGTGCTGGCCACCAGGCTGAATGGCTGGGGCATGGCGTTATGGTTCGAATCATCCAATTCGTATTTGGGCGGTAAGCTGCCGAAGGACATCATATCGTCCGACCCCGACGCGGTGGTTCAAGCCGCACAGTACGAGATAGATGGGGCCTTGCATGGTTAGCGCTGCTCGTAGCTAGGCCCATCGCCGCGCCTCGCTCGCTATACCCAAGAGACAAAACCGCTTTATTTAGCGACGCCCTCCTCCATTCAGGCTTCCGGCCGGCAGTCTTCGGCAGTGCTAGTCAGGAATCTTCCACGATTCTCGACACGGTGTCCTGTACAGGCCAATTGAAAAACGGGGAGCAGCGGCGGTGGCCATAGGCATTTTGGATGTAGAAGGGGCCACCTTAGCCATGGAATGATCTACGCATAGCTACGCTGCTCCCCGAAGCGGGTTTCAGTGAGCAGCGATGGTAGTCGATCCAGGACGACATGAACACTATAGCGCTCATTTTGGGCGCTGAATCGACGGTCAAGGCTTGAGCGCCTCTTTTTTCACCTGTTTGATCAGCCCGTCGAAGCTCACCTCCGGGTCTTGGATAAGATACGCAGATACGATGAGGCTGAGTGGGTGGACACCCATGCGGCCGGCCAGCTCTTCAATTTTTTGGATGGTCGGCGACTTGAGTCCTCGTTCGAGGGAGCTTACGTAGGTTCGACTACTGACTACGGCGAAATCTTCCTGGGTCAGATCGTGCGAAATGCGCATGCGCCGCAGTGCCTCACCCAGGGATTCACGGATTTCCATCATCATTCCTCATAAAAGGAATGATGAAGCGCTATCGAACACGATAGGGCTACAATCTATAGTGTTCATTGTGGGATAATTTGAGTTTTCCAGCCCTGGTGACTGGTCGCCTAGGGGTATGCAGCGCTCAGTGGAGCCCGTTTTGATCTATTTGTCCGAATCTCACACCCGTACTGTCCGTACGGGTTCCTATTGTGAAATTGAAGGGATGTGCTTTTGGGTAACCTTGCGGCCGCTTTTCAACGGTGAGAGCGAGCGAGCAGCTGTGGTTGAAGATGCCTACGAACTCAACGTCTTCCTGTCCCAGGCAACGGGCGTCGAGATCGCGCAGGTACAAATGCTATGCCCTCCTTCCATCACCGGACGTCCGCACTGGAGTCTGGAAGAGCTTCGTAAGATTGTGATTCACCGTGGGCTTGAGTCCTCGCAAAGCGCAGTGATTTACGAGACTGCGGTGGCCACCTACAAATTAGGTGACCTCGATTTACGCCTGCGGAAACGGTCACACGCGTTGTACTCAGCGCGAAACCTGAAAGCGCGAATCACCAGCGCGGCCCCTCAACCTAAGTCTGCTGACGAACCGCAGTTGTACGCGCACTTTTGATGTAGGAACGCACACCGTCGTTGAACGGTGAAGCGTCCACACATGTTTTTTCGGCGCGAGGCCCCCGAATTGGTTGTTCACTGATCCGATGCCACCCGCGGCCGCTCTCCTGGCAGCCTTCCCTGCCCCACGTTAGGAAGATGAGTACTCATGGACACCCTAGCAAAAGCCGCAGACGCATTGCGGGATGCGCAACATATCATGGTGTTTACCGGCGCTGGCGTTTCTGCCGGCAGCGGCATTCCGACTTTTCGTGACCGACTAACCGGGTTGTGGGAGCGCCAAGACCCTCAACGGTTAGAAACCGCGAAGGCATTTCGCGAAAACCCGGCGCTGGTTTGGGGCTGGTACCTATGGCGTCGCCAGCAGGTCATGCAAGCTCTGCCCAATGCGGCACATCAGGCGATCCACCGGTTATCTGGCAGCGGTCGGAGTGTCACTGTGGTTACTCAGAATGTTGATGATCTGCACGAGCGGGCGGGCAATCAGGACGTGCTTCATCTCCATGGCAGCCTGACGCTTCCCAAGTGTTTCAGCTGTCATCGCTCTGTCGCGGGATCGCTTGAATTTCCGAGCTTTCCAGCGGAAGGCGCATTGATAGAACCGCCCCGCTGCCGACGGTGCAACGGTCGCTTACGTCCAGCTGTGGTGTGGTTTGGTGAGGATCTTCCGCCAGGCGCATGGAAAACCGCCAGTCGAACAGCACGACAGTGTAATGTCATGCTTTCTATCGGGACTTCCGGCGTGGTCCGGCCCGCTGCTGACTTACCAGAAATGGCGTTGGCGTCTGGTGCAGTGGTGATACACGTCAATACCCTAGATGTATCCATGAATGGGCCGAAAGAGATCATGCTGATTGGCCCCGCTGAGAAAATACTGCCCGATCTGGTTGCTCTGGCGCTGAACGACTGAGTTATCGCAGCGCTGCCAGTGTTTATTTCGTCCAAGCTCTCCCTTCGTCTGTTCCACTTGGCGGGCCTTAAAAAATCCGTGAGAATGTCATTTGGCCATTACCAAATGTACGGAACACTCATATGCCACGGAAGCGCAAAGGGAGCGGCGGCGGGTCGATCGCTCTGTACGCCCTGTTATTTGTTATTGCCCTCTTGGCACAGATCCCTAAACAGGTGTGGATTGCCATTGGGGTCGTCTTGGGCATAGGCGTATTGATATGGGCCGTCAGACGTGCCACCCGGGCAAAGCCTTACGTTCCTGAAGATGACTTTTCTGTCGAGATCGCTGCGGTGTCTCGACACGCAACGTCCCCCAGTGTCACTGTCCAGTTCAGCACCAGTACCCGCGAACCAGACTTCCATACTGTCCAGGTCGGCTCCTCCAGCGACAGTCAGAGTTACGCCATTCCAAAGCCAAGTGCCAAGCCCGCGGGGGTTCGTTGGCTGGCTGAAAATGAGTCCGTTAACGTGGCTGGGTTGGCCATCCCCGGCGGACTGCTTTACATCACCGAGCGGGCGACTCAATTTGGCCAAACTGAACCGTCCCTGATCGACGCCACGCTCCGTGTCGCGCGCTCACCGATGAACCTCACCGAGCGACAGATGCCGTACTGGCCAAGCTACCGGAGCATCACGCCCGAGGCGCGGCGAGCGTACCTGCAATGGTTGGCAGGAGGTCGTCGCCAGCCTGCTGATGCGGGTTACGTGTTCCTGTTTTTCTATGGGCTTGAACGCCGTGCGCTGATCGATGCACCGACCGACCCTCAGGCCAAGGCAGAAATCCCGGCCATCAAGGCCGAGGTCGAGCGTTTACTTGGTCTTTACGGCGATAACAATTCTTTCCGCGGTTACGCTACCCGTTTCCTCGCCCATATCGACGCGGGCGCTGTTCAGCCTCAGAGCTACCTAAGCGAGCCCGGCGCCAGCCCCGCAGATGGGTATGAGCTACCTATGTCCCTGCGCGTTGCGCTGGGACAGATGGCCGTGGACAAGTATCCGCTTAATTCGAGCTGGGCATTGGCCTGGGCGCTTGCAGAGCCCAACATCTCCAGGCGCACACCTGTGACGCGGTGTCCCGAGCAATTCGCAGCGCTCTTCAAACACGAATTCGCGAAGCGCTATCCCAGCGGCATTGTGCTGCCTCAGAACAAGACCAAGCTGAAGGTCGCCTATCGACCCGCTACTGCCGGATTGAATATTCCGGCAGTAGCCGTAGGTGACCTTCCTGATGTCGCGGCGACCTCAGGAACGCGTAACAAGCTGCAGGTCATTGTCGAGGACTGCACCTCCGTACTCGACGCTTTCAGTCGGTACCTAGGGCGTAATCCAGACGCCGGAGATAGCCTGGAAGCCATCCTGCAGTTGCCAACCGAACTCTGGCCTATTGAGGCAAAAGCAGAGCTCGAACAGTTGGAGCAACGCGTCGGGGGCGAAACCATCTGCATGAGTTTCGGAGAGCTGGCAGGTCGATTCAAATCGGCCGGCGCGCTTTCCCGTGACAAAGTGATCGCCCTTGCCCGGGCGTTGGAGAGCAAGCGGATCGGATTGGAACCCGACGTCCTGTCTGGCAGCCGCACCCCCAAGTCTGAAGACACCATCGCGCTGTTCGCGGCGGACTCTGACGAAGGCACGCTTCGCTCTACCGATGCCTACAGCGCCGCAGCAGTGACGTTAGACCTGGCCAGTGCAGTCGCTGCAGCAGACGGTGACACCTCGCTTGAAGAAGTAAGTCTGCTCTCAGGCCACATTGACTCGTGGGATCACCTCTGCATCGCGCATCGCAAACGCCTGAAAGCGCACCTCCAAATTCAGCTGAAGCAACCGCCCACGCTGGCAAGCCTCAAGAAGAAGCTTGAGCCCTTGACCCTCGAGGCCAAACGGAAAATTGCCAGCTTCCTGGCCCACCTGGCACATGCGGATGGCGAGGTGACGCCGCAGGAAGTGAAGCTGCTTGAGCGCGTGTACAAATCGCTCGCTCTCGATCCGCAGTTCGTCTACAGCGATCTCCATAGTGCAGCCGTTCGCCCTTCCCAGGTCATGGAGGCAATGCCTTCGACTGTCGCGCCGGCGACTGCGACGGAGGCGTCAGAAGGCATGGGTTCAGGCTTCGCACTGGACATGAGCAAGGTCGCTCGTCTGCAACAAGAAACGGCAGAGGTGTCGGCGCTTCTGGCCAGCGTCTTCAATGAAGAGTCTCCCCCCGAAACATCTGGCGCCTCGGCACCAGAAACGCTTCAAGATCAGGAGGGCAGTAGCGCCGAACAGCTTGCTACCGTTCATGGTTTGGACGTCGAGCATTCTGCCTTCCTCCGCCTGTTGGTTTCTCGGACTGAATGGAGCCGCGCTGAGCTGGAAGACGCAGCCAGTGATATGGAATTGATGCTGGATGGCGCCCTGGAACGGATCAACGACACAGCATTTGAGCTGTTCGACATGCCCGTGACTGAAGGCGATGATCCCATCGAAATCAACCCCGAAATTCTGGATGAATTAGCCCTATGAGTAAGATACGAGCCAAGGATCGCGACGCGGTCATTCAATCGCTGCGTGCGGGTGTTGTGCCCCGTGTAGGGCAGCACCTGATCCAGGTAGGTCGGGCGGGTGAACTCGACTCGCTGCTCAAGGATGTGGATCGTCTCGCAGATGGCGGCTCCGCATTCCGCGTCGTCGTTGGCGAGTATGGCGCGGGTAAAACCTTCTTCCTCAACCTGGTTCGCGGCATCGCAATGGAGCGCAAGCTCGTCACCATGCACGCTGATTTGAATCCGGACCGTCGTCTTCATGCTTCGGGTGGTCAGGCGCGATCCCTTTACTCCGAACTGGCCAAGAACATGGCCACGCGCACCAAACCCGATGGCGGCGCGCTCCAGGGTATCGTTGAGAAATTCATTTCCCAGGCTAAAACGGAAGCCAAGGCTAAAGGTGTTGAGAGCGAGGTCGTCATTCGTGAGTACCTGGCGGAGCTCACCGAAATGGTCAACGGTTATGACTTTGCCGACGTCATTGCTGCCTATTGCCGCGGTTTCGAGGAAGGCAATGAACAGCTTAAGGCTGATGCCATCCGCTGGCTGCGCGGGGAATTTTCCACCAAGACCGATGCCCGCGCTGCGCTAGGCGTCCGCACGATCGTCGACGATGCCTCCGTTTACGATCAATTGAAATTGCTGTCGCGGTTCGTGCGTCTGGCTGGCTTCGGCGGACTGATGGTGTGCCTGGATGAGTTAGTCAACCTGTACAAACTGGCGAACACTCAGGCCCGGAATGCCAACTACGAACAGATTCTTCGGATCCTCAATGATTCGTTGCAGGGCTCGGCTGAAGGCCTGGGCTTTGTGCTGGGCGGCACGCCAGAGTTTCTGATGGACACGCGTCGGGGGCTCTACAGCTACCCTGCCCTGCAATCGCGTCTCGCAGAAAACAGCTTTGCGAAGTCTGGACTGGTTGACCTTTCTGGGCCTGTCATTCGGCTCAGCAGCCTGACCCCTGAAGACTTCTACGTGCTGCTGCAGAAGCTGCGCAATGTCTATGCCTTCGGCGAAGCTGAGAAGTTCTTGCTGCCGGACGAAGCCATCCCAGCGTTTATGGCGCACTGCAACCAGCGCTTGGGCGAGGCCTATTTCCGGACGCCGCGCACGACCATTACCGCTTTCATCAACCTGCTCGCGGTCATCGAGCAGAACCCTACAGCGGACTGGCGCACCTTGCTGGGCGCGGTGGAACTGGCCAAGGATGAGGCTGGCCAACAGGATCTTGAAGTTGAGGCCGACGATGAGCTCGCCAGCTTCAAGCTCTGACTCTTCTTCGTTTGAGCGTCTTCATCCCGAGGTTCAGCAATGGGTCTGGTCACAGGGGTGGACGTCGTTACGTGATGCCCAAGAGTGGGCGGTACCAGCGTTGGTGGGCGCTGATCGCGATGTGATCATTGCAGCGTCTACCGCAGCAGGCAAAACGGAGGCCGCATTCCTCCCTATCCTGACCAACCTGCTCAACGACCGCGAGCCCGCCGGCGCAGTGCTATATATCAGCCCACTCAAGGCACTGATCAATGACCAATGGGACAGGCTCAGCCGGCTGTGCGAGCGGCTAGAGCTCCCCGTCGTTGCCTGGCATGGTGATGTGGCAGCAAGCAAGAAACAACGGTTCCTGAAATCACCTGAGGGCATCTTGCTGATCACGCCGGAGTCCCTCGAAGCCCTCTTCGTAAACAGGGGCTCAAGTTTGCCCGGGGCTTTTCAGAACCTGCGCTACATCGTCATCGATGAGCTTCATGCCTTCATTGGCAGTGAGCGCGGTAAGCAACTGCAATCGCTCATGGAACGGGTTGAGATCGTCGTAGGCAGGGCGCTGCCTCGCGTAGGACTTTCCGCGACGCTTGGGGAGATGTCGCTGGCCCGGAAGTTTCTGAGGCCGGTTCGCCCGGATGACATCACCATCATTGAGTCGAAATCCTCTAACCAAGAACTCCAGGTGCAAGTCCGCGGCTACCTTGAACAGCCGATGCAACAGGTGGTGGCGGAATACCCTGGGAAATCGTCAACAGATGAAGGCGACGAACAGGAGGAGACCTCTGGCACCAAGGTGGCAATTGCAGGCCATCTGTACAAGGTGCTGAGAGGGCACAACAACCTGATCTTCCCCAACAGGCGCCAAGAGGTTGAATGGTTTGCCGACCGACTGCGCTCACTGTGCGATAACGATGGCGTGCCAAACGAGTTCTGGCCGCACCACGGTAGCTTGTCCAAGGAACTGCGCCAGGATGCCGAGCGCGCGTTGAAGGCGGGAGATCCTCCTGCTTCTGCCGTATGCACTACTACCTTGGAGCTGGGTATCGACATCGGTAACATCCGGACGGTCGCACAGATCGGTTCCCCACCCTCTGTGGCAAGTCTCAGGCAACGGCTTGGCCGCTCGGGTCGTCGACCCGGTGAGCCTGCAATGCTCAGGGCGTACTGCCGAGAGCGCCCCTTAACGGATCAGTCTGATCTCTCCGATCAGTTGCGTGAGGGCCTTGTCCAAACGGTCGCTATGATCCGCTTGCTGATCGGTGGATGGTTTGAACCACCTCGGTCGGGAGGCTTGCACGCCTCGACACTGGTGCAGCAGTGCTTGTCGTCAATTGCTCAGCTCGGCGGTGCCTCGGCAGCGCAATTATGGGGAAATCTCATAGCAAGCGGCAGTTTTGCGAGCGTCACCAAGCCTGATTTTCTGTCTTTGCTGAAAGGTATGGGTGAGAAAGAGCTGATCGTCCAGGACAGCTCAGGACTTCTGCTGCCAGGCGAACTCGGGGAGCGATTGATCAACCATTATGAGTTCTACACTGCATTCACGAGCGATGAAGAGTTTCGTTTACTCAGGGATGGCAAGCCACTTGGCTCGCTGCCCGTCAGCAAACCCCTGACCAAGGGGCAACGCATCATTTTCGGCGGCAGACGTTGGCAGGTTCAGAGTGTCGACCTGGAAGCGAAGATGATCGTAGTCACGCCGGCGCGGGGCGGCGAGCCCCCTCAGTTTGATGGGCTAGGTGCGCAGGTGGATGATCGCGTCAGGCTTGAAATGCGAAACGTGCTGATGGAAACCACCCCCTGTCCTTTCCTGGACAAGCACGCTCAAGTCCTTCTGGAGGAGGCTCGGAGTAACTTCCGTGCCCTCGGATTGGGTAGCACGGCAATTGTTGGCTCCGCCAGTGTCAGCTACGTGGCGACCTGGCGAGGGGACTACACCAACGATGCGCTGGCCTTGCTGCTCCGGCATGTGGGCATTCACTGTGAAAACACAGGGCTCTTCCTGGAAGTTGCATTCAGTGAAGAGGATACGTTGCGAGCGTTGCGCGTGGTCGGTCAAATGGATATTTCAAATGTAGAGCCCATCTTGGAGAGCGTAGAAAACATGATCCGAGAGAAATGGGATTGGGCCCTTCCCCGCTCGCTCCTAATGAAGTCATTTGCCTCGAGCCATCTTGATCTCCAGGCCGCGGTTTTAACAGCACGACTTCTTGGCGAAGAGGCGTAGGGCGAGGCTAGCGCCCATGGCGTCTCCTCTCCTAGGATTTAGGCCTTGTTGGATGAATCGAAATCATCTACGATCTCTTCATACACCACTTGGTTAGGAGTCAGCACGGTAGCTGATTTCGCCTTGGGATATGCGAAAGCACATAAAAGCCACCTCCTGGGTGGTTTTTTTGTGCCTGCTGTTTTGGCCCCTGACGGACACTTCCAGCCTGTAGCAAAGACCCGACGCAAGTATCCCGACTCCAGGCTTGCTGGTCCACGTAATGGTGGCCAAGTTTGCCGATCACTTGCCGCTGTACCGGTAGGAGAAAATTTTTGGCCGCATCGAGCTGGCAATCGCTTTCTCGACCATAGCCCAGTGGGTTGGGCAAACTGACGTGCAATTCCGGCCGCTGGTCGATGCGCTGAGTGAACCTGTGCTGAAGCAGAGCGTGATTCAAGCTGATGAAACGCCCGTGCAAATGCTTGCGCCGGGCGAAAAGAAAGCCCATCGGGCCTACGTCTGGTCCTACAGCACTACGTCGATCTTGACGCTCGACTTTAGCCCAAGTCGCGCTGGCGAACACGCGCGCAACTTCTTGGGCGACTGGAACCCACTCATATTAGGTCTGATAAGCGAACGTTATCTGGCCTTGGGAGTGCCGTTGGGGCGGACTCGCTGGCTCACGCCACTACCGTGGCAGCCGAAGCGCTTACTGACGCCTTTGCGGCGTGGATATTGATATGGGTCAGTACCGCCCTGCTGCTGCCACCGATTGCCCTACCTAGAGGGCACCTCCCGACCCGAAGCTGCCCTTCACGAAGGGCAACAATCTGCCAATGGCGGTCATTCAGGCCGATTACAAAGGGGTTTCATTCAGCTTGATCCACATTTTTCATCGCGGCTTTCATACTCTCAAAATATCGCTTTTCGAGTATACCCAGAGCCTTAAAGGCCTTGACCCGCTTAGTCGGATCGTCAATGTCTAAGTTCTCGCCAGCCTTATCCAACTCAGCATGCGCGAAGTCAGCAAATTTATCGATGATTTCGGGCATCGTCATTAACATGCTTGCGTCGTATTGCTGCAACGCTTTGGACGTGAAATAAGATCGCACAGCATGCGCCCGCTCCGAAACTTTGGAGCTCCATATCAGCTGCGCGAGACCGACGCCTTGCTGAATCCCTCCAAGCATTACTTCAATAAACTGTATCAAGCCGACGTGGCTAATCATGAGTTCAGCAGAATCATGATATTTTGTGTTAACCAACACATTTTTTAGCCGCCGATCTGCTGTCACGAAAATAGATTTTTCGCCCTTTTCAAATTCGCTACTGAGCACGGAGACCTGAATAGCATCATGCTCAATCAGCAAAGGCGTTTTACCATGAGACAGGGAATTGGCATACGCCCGTTCCATGATGCTGTAGAGCTCTGAAAATACGGTGTTTTTAGGTATTGAAACGACCTCAAAACCTTGTTTGATCAACCAAGTCTTGAGCTTGGACTCATTGCTGAACGGAGCAAACCGAGCTAGATAGTCCGGGAATGTGATCTCCTGGTTATTGGCGATCTGAATCGCCCCTGGTTTCCTA